>JACTVT010000037.1 GCA_014465955.1 Eubacterium sp.
AAGAGGCTTATCACTTCGGCTACGAACCAGAAGGTCGGGGGTTCGAATCCCTTCCGGCGTACCAAACAAGCAGAGTGGACTTTTGTTTACTCTGCTTGTTTTTTTTGAGGAAGGGATGAGAAACGAACTCCAAATTTTAAGGTGTCAGCCGAAAAAATTTGGGAGAAAGGTACAGTGTACCTTTCGATAGTTGAGAGGAGAATCCCTTCCGGCGTACCACATATAAAATCCTTGAAACCGTTGATATTACGGCATTTCAAGGATTTTTTATTGCCTTAAATCAAGTAAAAATCACCAATGTTAACGGCGACAATTACACTGCAAACTATGTTTATGACAGCAGAGGTAATATAACCTCTAAAACAGTAAATAATGAAACTACATCATTAACATACGCAAACTTTGGTTGGAAGGATTTGCTGATTGCAGTAAATGATGTTGAACTTACTTATGATGAAGTAGGCAATGTTTTAACATACGGTGATAAAGAATTCACTTGGAACAGCGGAAGAAATCTTGAAAGTATAGTTGACAGTGATAATAATTACAGTTATACTTATGATGAGAACGGTATCAGAGCGTCAAAAACAGTAAACGGCAGGTCAATTCAATATAATGTTCTCGGCTCAAAAATCCTTGCAGAAGACGGCGTTAACGGTGAAATCTATTTTCAGTACAGCGGCGATGAACTGATTGGATTTTATTTGAATGATGTACAGTATTTCTACATTAAAAATCTGAACGGCGATATTGTCGGCATTACGGATTATGACGGCAATCTGATTGCACAGTATGAGTACGACGAATGGGGCAAGTTGCTGAGCATCACAACAGCCGAAGAAGGCAACGAAGAACAACTTCGCATTGCCAACGCCAACCCATTCCGCTATCGCAGTTATTACTACGACAACGAAACAGGTTATTACTATCTTCAGTCACGTTACTATAACCCTGAATGGGGTCGTTTCATCAGTGCAGATGATTTAACTTATATTAATAATACCCGTTTAACACGCAATGCATATATTTATTGTATTAATAATCCAATAAAATATATAGATCCTTTTGGTAATGAAGAAAAGGAAGCTGGCTGGGTATCTGATCTTGGAAAGCAAGTTGTTCAAATTATATTTACAGTCATTTTTGTTGATGGAATTTTAACACTAATTAATGAAACTTCTACACTCGCATATAATATGATAAGTAATTTCATTGCTGCTAATGTTGATTTAGCTGCTAATATGGCAATTGCTTTTACTGCGATGGTATCTATGTTTTGGAATGAATATGTTGTACCCTTTAATGATAAAGTAATAGACACATTACAAGATTTGTTTTTCGAAATGTTTGACTGGTTATATAAAACTGCAACCGGTGCGTTTAATTCCGTATTTGGATTTATAGATGATTCCTTTAACACAATCTCAGATGTTTTATTTACGGATTTGCAAAACTTATTTCGATATTTATATACTGATTTTATATAAGCGAAAAACCGCCGGTTTTAATATTAAAACTTTGTAAAATTTTCTGCCGACTGTTTGCTTGTCTGCTCGTCATTGATGATGATTTCGGGATACCATTTGCTTGCGAAGCGGTAGATGTTTTCCGTGCCGTTTTTGGTGTACCACACCTGCGGGTAGTGAATGTTTTTGCTTGGCTCGGCAGTCTTAATCTGATTACCGTCAAGCACGCCGACCACTACGAAATAGAAATTCGGCATAAAATCCGTTTTTGTTACAACGGTTATCAGCCTGCTTTCTGCAGTGATAACGCCGTTTTCAAGATATGCCTGTGCGTTATACAAAAATCTGTGGTAAAGCCTGTCGGTAAACTGCTCAAGACTGTCTGCCGTCATATCCTTTGTAAGATTATATGGAAAAACGTAGCCGTTATCATCCTCTGGGTTGGCGTTTGTATAGTAAGCGCCGATAACGCTGAAATTGTAATCATCAAAAAGTGTTGAAAACTTAATCGTTTTTGATGAATTCTGAAAAGCCTGCGCCGTGGCATAAGTTTTTTCAAGGTCATTTTTGCCGTTTAAATAAACAACCGTGTTGAAATCAGGATTTTTTATGTTATTACTGCCGTCAAGCATGGGATTTTCGCCGTTGTTATCTGCAAGAATGTAATTCTCATAGCCGATATCGTCAATCGAAATATAGCCGACGGTGGTTGGGTTTTCGCCGAAATAATCGCAGAAGCGTTCCTCAATTCCGACAGGGAATTCCACGTCGGGATATTTTTCTTTATACGGTTTGAGATAAGCAGACTGCGCATATCTGAAAATACCTATGCCTGCAAACACAAGACCGACAATTACAGCGATAATTACAAAAACAATGCCGATTTTTTTGAAAACGGCTTTCATTTTTGCCTTGTTAATCGGCTTGCGCTCTTTTTTTATTTTTTCCTTTTTGACTTTTTCTTTTTTAGGCTTTTTTTCTGTTTTTTCGGTGCGTCGGGGTGCAGGTAAATCTGTGCTCTCTTGCATTTTTTCGTCTGCCTTTGGGGCAGACCTTTTTTCTATCTGCGGCAAAGCCTCAAGCGGAGCAGGCTCTTTTTCAATTTCACCGAAGTTATCCTCGTGCGCTTTTTTCTGCTCGTTATAATCCTTTAAAAGTTCGTCAATAAGATTGTTTTTTTCGTTATTTTTCATTATTTCACAAACACCTTTTTAACGTTTTCGATTGCTTTGTTCATCATTTCATCAAGGTTTGGAATTTTATTTTCTGCGTTTATAACTGCGCCGAGTTCGGGGCGTGTTTTCGGGTGTTTTGGTGTGAAAACGGTGCAACAGTCCTCATAAGGCTGAATGGAGGTTTCAAAAGTATCAATTTTCCTTGAAATTGCAATGATTTCATCCTTGTCCATACCGATGCACGGTCTGAAAACAGGCAAATCCGATGCGGGGTCGGTGCAGCCGAGGGCATAAATCGTCTGGCTTGCAACCTGACCTACGCTTTCACCCGTAATAAGCGCACTGCATTTCTGCGTTTTGGCAATTTCGCTTGCCATTTTCATCATAATTCTGCGCATAACAAGCGTTGAATATTCCTCGGGGCAGTAATCCCTGATAGCCTCCTGAATTTCGGTGAAAGGCACGATAAATGTGGTAATCATTCCGCTGTATGCCGCAACCTTTTTCAAAAGATCAAGCACTTTCATCTCGGCAAGTTCGCTTGTATATGGTGGTGATGCAAAATGAACGGAAATCAGTTCAATACCCCTTTTTGCCATCATATATGCCGCAACAGGAGAGTCAATTCCGCCGCTGATAAGCACTGCGGCACGACCGCTTGTGCCTGTCGGCATACCGCCTGCGCCCTTGATGTTATTGCCGCGCACAAATGCGTGCTTATCCCTCACTTCAACTGTAACGGTAAGGTCGGGATTGTGCACATCAACCTTTATATGGTGGTTGGCACGCAAGATTTCGCCGCCGAGTTCACGGCAAATCTGCGGTGAATTGAGCGGAAATTTCTTGTCGCTCCTTTTAGCCTCGACCTTAAATGTTTTTGCAAGCATCAGATCATCGGCAAGGTATTCCCCCGCGGTTTTTACAATGTCGGTCATATCTTTTTCGCACACGGCGGCTCTTGAGAGTGCGGCAATGCCGAAAACCTTTTCAAGTGCGCTTACTGCGTCATCAAGGTCGGTTTCCTGCTCGGGTTCAACCATAATGGTTGACTGGCTTTTGGTGAAAATGAATTTGCCGAGCGGCGCAAGGTGCTTTTTCATATTTTTAATAAGCACGTCCTCAAAAGAATTTCTGTTAAGACCTTTGAGCACAAGCTCGCCGTTTTTTACAAGTATAATTTCTTTCATATTATTCAGCCTTTCGGGTTTGGTATGTAACGGGCAATTCGTGAATTGCCAATTATAGGTTTTATTGATTACGGTACGATGTGGTCATCGTACCCTACAAAATATCAATAACGCCATCGTAGGGGCGGATATTATCCGCCCGTTAAATCGGATGCTTCAAAATTAATTCCTTAAGCGCAGTTACAAGCGCATCAACATCATTTTCGGTGTTGTATCTTGAAAAACTGACTCTCAGGCTTTTGTCTATGATTTCGTCAGGCAGTTTCATCGCGGTGAGCACGTGGCTTTTTTTGCCCTTGGCACACGCCGAGCCGTTGCTGACATAAATGCCGTAATTTGCAGAAAGTTCCTGCAAAATTGTCTGACTGCGCATAAATGTAGGAACATAAATATTTAAAATATAGGGTGATGAATTTTCATCATTATTTATAATAAGCCCGTCAATTTTGCCGAGTTCCTGTCTTGCATACCCGTTAAGCGCTTTTATTTTTTCGCTCTGCTCATTCATATCGGGCAGAGCATCAACAGCCGCGCCAAAGCCTGCAATAAGCGGTGATGCCTCCGTACCCGGGCGGATTTTCTTTTCCTGCTCGCCGCCGAAGGTGCGTGAAACAATATGCGTGCCTTTTTTTATGTAAATTGCGCCGACGCCTTTCGGCCCGTGAATTTTATGAGCCGTAACTGTAACTATATCTGCACCGAGTTTCTGCGGCTTGACGGGAATTTTGCCGAATGCCTGCACACAGTCAATATGAACAACGGCAGGGGCTTTTTTCGCCGTGCAGATTTTTCTGATTTTATCGACGGGCATAATTGTGCCTACTTCGTTGTTGATGTACATCATGGACACCAGAACGGTTTTATCGTTTATCGCATCTGCCAAATCGGCAAACGAAATATTGCCGTGTTTGTCAGGCATAAGGCGGATAACTTCAAAACCCTCTTTTTCAAGTTCGTCAATACTTTGCATAACGCTTTCGTGCTCAATTGCGGTGGTAACAATTCTGTTTCCCCTGCGCCTGTTTGCATATGCCGAACCGAAAACGGCAAGGTTATTCGCCTCGGTTGCACCGCTTGTGAAAAAAATTTCACTTTTGTCAACTGACAGGGCATTTGCAATACTTTCTCTTGCCTTAATAACGGTTTTCATTGCGCTGATGCCGAGACCGTGCAGGCTTGACGGGTTGCCGTAATTCTCCGTCATCATATAATTTGCTGCTTCAACCGCCTCTTTGCAGGGCTTGGTTGTTGCGCTGTTGTCAAGATAAACTGCCATTTCTTCTCATTTCCCTGATTTTCATTATTCCCGCCAAGGTTTTGCCGTCTCTGAATTCGCCGCTTATGCATTTTTGAAATGCTTCTTCAAGCGGCATTTTGCAAACGTCCAGAAATTCGTCATCGTCAAGGCTCTGCTCACCGAAATCAAGCCCCGTTGCGCCGTACATATGTATCGTTTCGCCGCAGTAGCCCGGGGTCGGGTAGAACTTGCCGAGGTCAAAATAATTTTTCGCCTCTGCGCCGCATTCTTCCTTGAATTCGCGCTTGCCTGCCTCAAACGGGTCCTCGCCTTTTTCAAGTTTGCCTGCGGGTATTTCAAAAATCGTTTCTTTGTAAGGCGCTCTGAACTGGCGCACAAGCACAACCTCATCATCATCTGTAAGACCAACGATTGCAACGCCGCCATTGTGGGCAACGATTTCTCTGCCTGCAGTTTCACCGCACACAAGTTTTACCGTATTGTCATATACATGAATAATTCTGCCGTCAAAAACAAGATTTTCGTTTATCGTCTGCTCAAAATAGCCGAGTGCAATTGATTCAACATCAAACGGCTTTTCGGCAATAAAGTCAGCGCCTGCGCTTTCAAATTCAGCCTGTGAGCCAAAACCCCACATTACGCCGACGCTTTTAATGCCATTCTCATTTGCGCCCTCAATATCAAATCGTGTATCGCCGATCATAAGAACATCGCTTTTATCTGCGCCGAGGTCATTTACTGCTCTGCCGATAATGCTTGCCTTTGTTTCGCAGTCCGAATTGAACTGAACGCCGCACACAGCGTCAAAATATTTAAGTATGCCGAATTTTTCAAGCAGTACATCAATAAAAACTTTGGGTTTTGAAGATGCTACGGCAATTTTTGCACCGTCGCTTTTCAGTGCCTGCAAAAGTTTTTCAATTTCAGGGTAAAGGCAGCTTTCGTATACGCCGATATCCGTGTATCTCTCTCTGTATTTTACTACAAGTGCCTGCGCCGTTTCCTCGTCGCAACCGCAGTATTTCATAAAACTTTTTACAAGCGGCGGACCTATGAAAAACGACAGTTCACCGTCATTTTCAGGCAAATCATATCCGAATGCAGAAAGCGCATATTTTACCGATTTAATTATGCCTTCGCCGGTGTTGCATACAGTGCCGTCGAAGTCGAAAATTATGTTGTTGTAAACCATTATATCATATCCTTATCTGTTTAGCGGCGAGCAGGCGCAGAGACTTGCCCCTACAATAGCCTCCCTTGTGTAAAGGGAGGTGGGTGCGAAGCACCCGGAGGGATTGTTTTGTAATTTAATGTATTATATCATAAAAGCAAGGCGTAAGCCTTGAAAGGTGAGAATCACAGAATAAAATGCAAAGCATTTTATCTTTTAGTGATACAATGTTCTCTCAGCCATCAAAATCTTTGATTTTGGTAACGGCGTGAGGTTATTATATCATATAAATATATTAATTACAATAATGTTAATGTTGCTGGCGATTGGATTTTATGTTAAAATATTTTCATTAATACAAAAGGTGATATAATGAGAGAAGGAACAAAAAGAATTTATTTTCTTGACGAACTGCGCGGATTTGCCATAATCTGTATGGTAATTCACCATATGTTTTATGATTTCGGTTTTGTGCTCGGATTTTCGTGGGGCGAAAAAATATTTGATTTAATGTGTTATTTACAGCCGATTTTCTGGGCAATATTTATAGTTACCTCGGGCATATGCTCACGCCTGTCACGCAATACGCTGAAAAGGGGACTGATTGTTTTCAGCGCAGGGCTTGCGGTAACGCTTGTTACAGCAGTGATTATGCCCAAAATGGGTATGACAGGCGCAGAAATATATTTCGGAATACTCTCGTGCCTCGGCTCGTGTATGATTATAACAGGTCTTTTGATGCCTGCAATTGAAAAAACCAATCCGATTGTCGGAATGGCCGTTTCGCTCATTTTGTTTTTTGCATTTTACGGCATCAGTTCACGCAAAATCCTTTTCGGTCTGGTAACACTTCCCGAATCTCTTTATCAGTATGACTGGCTTTGTCCGCTTGGTATTTTTTCAAAGAATTTTGAAAGCGCCGATTATTTTTCAATCATTCCGTGGTTTTTCCTGTTTCTTTTCGGTGCGTTTCTCGGCAAATATGCAAAAGACGGCAGATTCCCCGAAACACTTTATAAAAGCCGAGCAAAATTTTTACAAAAAATCGGTAAAAACAGTTTATGGATTTATCTTCTTCACCAGCCCGTGCTATACGGTCTGATGTATATTATTGCAATTGCAGTTTCTTTATTTATTTAAAGTTTTAATAATAATTATAAACAAAAAAGCACACCTTTTCATAAAATAGAAAGGTGTGCTTTACAGTTGTTGGGGGTGGTGGATTTTAATCCCTGAGAACAGCCGCCCCTGTATCGGCTGATGATATACAGATGTTTAAACTGCGTATGAGTTTTCAAGTTCTATCCATAAACTGTTTACTTTGTTTATTGCAGCAAGACAGTAGGAAAGGCGGTTGTTAACAATCTCCTTTGCACAGCAAATATGCCTTGATACTGTCGGCTGCGACAGATGCAGTTTTTTGGCTATTTCGGTTTGACTCATACCCTGAACATATCTTAAATTTAAGCAAACTGCCTGACGCTCTGTTAAATCGTTTTTTAAAATTATCGGAAGCACACTCCTTACCGCCGCTTTGCTTATTTTCTGACTGTCTATTTCGGTTGGCTCAAACTGTTTGGTATCTGCATAAAAATTTTCAATAAAATCAGTCATCGTCTTCCTCATCATAATAATGATTTAAAATGGTTGAAACCTGCTTACATTCGCACGCCATATCATAATATGTTTTGATTTTGCGCCTTAAACGGTATAAATCTTCGCCTGTGTATACACGCAGCAAAGGGCGAAGCCCGTCCATTTTTGCATTAAGAATATCATATTGTTTTTCATATTCCCGTGCAAGTTCAATTATTGTCATTTTATCAGCTCCTTTGCAAATTTCGTCGAATCTATTTGCATTTTCCCTTGAAAGCGTTTATGCATATTATATTAATAGAATATTTGTTCGATGTCAAGTGTTTCTTGAAATTTGAAAATATACAGGGTTAAAAAACGGACTTTGCCGTTTAACGCAAAGGCTGATTTGTAAAATATGTAGAAAAATTTTGCAAAAACTGCTTGACAAATTGTGCAATTTGGAGTAGAATGAACATTACCTTAAAGGCGGCGCCGCAACTGTCTTTAAGTATCTTGTCCTCCTATAGTTTGTTATAGACAGAGAGGGGAAGGGGAGTGTGTTAACACTCCCCTTCTTCTTTTTAATTGCATCTTTTTACAATATGCGTCGTTCTTGGCAAAATTTTATTCAGTCACATATACCAATATTCTCCTTAGAATAAAATTTCACCAACGCCTAGAATATTGCAAAAATCTGCTAATCAAAATATACCTTTATTATGTATTTTCTTCGTAGAGCACTTTGCCCTACGGAAACGAATATCCGCAGCATAATCAAATCCCTTCAATTTGTTATTTACTTTAATAATAAATCGTACTATAATATAGTAATATAAATAGGAGTTGTGGATATGGAACGCACATACATAGGCATTGATTTGGATGCCCTGAATTTTAATATAGACAATGTAAAAAAGAAAATCGGCAGAGCAAAACTGCTTGCTGTCATTAAGGCTGACGCTTACGGCCACGGAGCAGTACAGATTGCCCGTGAATTAGAGCCCAAGTGTGACTTTTTCGGCGTTGCCTGCATTGAAGAAGCAGTTGAACTGCTGAAAGCAGGAATTAAAACTCCCCTGCTGATTTTAGGATATGTTTTTGAAGATGTTTACGATATTGTTGTTGAAAATGATATCAGAATTCCGATTTTTTCTTTTGAAACGGCAAAGGCATTATCTGACGAGGCGGTGCGCCAAAACAAAACAGCGCATTTTCACTTTGTGATTGACACGGGTATGAGCCGAATCGGCTTTCAGTGCACCGACGAAAGTATTGAGGAATGTGTTAAAATCTGTGCTCTGCCTAACTTAAAGGCTGAGGGTATTTTTTCTCACTTTGCAACTGCCGACGAAAGCGACCTTACAAAAACATACGCCCAGCGTGATAAATTCAATGCTTTTGTTCAGTCACTTTCAGACCATGGAATTGAAATTCCGATAAAACACATCAACAATTCGGCAGGCATAATGAACTTTGATGACACTGCCGATATGGTGCGCAGCGGAATTATTACATACGGTCTTTACCCAAGCAGCGAGGTAGACAGAAATCTGATTAATATTAAACCCGTTATGAGTTGGCATGCCTGCATAAGCCACGTTAAAACACTTGAGGCAGGCAGAGAAATCAGTTACGGCGGCACTTATACCACCAAAGAAAGCAGACGCATTGCTACCGTTCCCGTCGGTTATGCAGACGGTTACCCAAGATGCCTTTCAAACACAGGCAGTGTTCTTATAAACGGCAAATATGCACCGATTACAGGCAGAGTCTGTATGGACCAATTTATGGTTGACGTTACTGATATTGACGGCGTTGAAGTCGGTTCTGAGGCAACACTTATCGGAACAAACGGTGAAAATTCAATTTCAGTTGAAGATATTGCAGACAATGCAGGCTCTTTCAACTATGAACAGGTTTGCCGCATTTCACGCCGTGTAACGAGAATATACATCAAAAACGGCAAAGAAGTTGAAAAGGTTAATTATTTGTAATACTATTAATTTCAACCTGAGAAAAAGGCATAATATTGTAAAAATCGAGGTGCAAAATGTTTAAACATATTATTTCATTGGGCCATTTCTGCGGTGTGGCGCAGGAACTTGAGCGTCTTGGTCTTCGCGATGCAAGTTACCCGTTTGACTGGCTGATTACAAAGCGCGAGCCGCTGCACCGACTGATTGACAATCATTTTGACGGTTTTCTTGAATATGATAATCTGTATCAGAGTCAGGAAGAAAAAAACATTTACAGAAATAAATATTATGATTTCGGCGTAAGTTTTTACCACGATTTTTCAAAATACAAGCCACTTGATACACAACTTAATGAAGTTAAAGAAAAATATACCCGCAGAATAGAGCGCTTTTACACGGCAATAACCGAACCTACGCTTTTCATACGCTACGTAAACAACGAAGATGACGCAGAATACTACAGCAAGCATTCTGATGAACGTCTTGCATATTACAAGCAGTTCTGCTCTGAAAATGAATTGATTTTCGTGGTGAATGACGAATACAAAAATTTCGATATTCCAAACGCATATTATGTCGAAAAAGACAAAAACGACACTGTGGCAAGACGATTTGCCGACAAAAACAAAGTGTTGCTTGATTTTCTTTTAAGCGACGAAATTTATGATAAAAATAAACGTCAAAAAAATCTTGCCGTTTACAATGAAAACCAAAAGAAAAAACAGCACCGAAACAGTGCCGTAAATAAGGTGCTGAAAAAAGCCGAAAATAAATTGAGAAAACAATATACTCACAACCGCACCGTTAATGAATAACAACATAAAAATAAAACGCTCTTGCAGCACGGAATTTCACTGACTGCAAGAGCGTTTTAATTATTTTATGCAAATATTGCGTAAACACCTACGGCAAGGCCGCTGCCTGCCATAAGTATTGCCATTATGATTGCGGTTACACGCACCCATTTTCTGTTCTGCATAACGAACCTCCGTTTTTTACGTCTTTTATATTACATAAACTTAACCGTGTCGGCAATCAACTTATCTGCTGTCTGCTGTGCGGTTTCTTTTGTTTTGCCGATTGCCGTGATATATGTTTTGATTTTCGGCTCTGTGCCGCTCGGTCTTACGATTACGCCGTTGCCGTCGGCAGTTTTATAAGCGAGCACATTTGATTTCGGCAAATCAATTTTTTCTTCTCTGCCCGTATCAAGATATTTTGCCGTGCTTGTCATATAATCACCGATATACGTTACGGGCGTGCCTGCAAATTCTGTCGGAGGATTTTCACGCAGAGAGTTCATAATCTGCGCCATTTTTTCCATTCCTGCTGCGCCCTCAAACTCATAACTCTTAACAATATTACAATAGTAGCCGAACTCACTGTAAATATCGTCCATAACCTCAACAAGCGATTTGCCCTGCATTTTGTAGTAAGACGCCATTTCGCAAATCATCATTGAGCCTACAACTGCATCCTTATCCCTTGCGTGCGTGCCTGCAAGATAGCCGTAAGATTCCTCAAAGCCCATAACAAAGTCGTCTGCTCTGCCCTCTTCTTCAAGGTTGGTGATAAGTTCGCCGATATATTTGAAGCCTGTTAAAAGATTTTTGAAAGCACAGCCGTATTTCTTTGCAATTTCCTCTGCAAGGTCTGTTGAAACGAACGATTTAACTGCAATTGCAGTGTCGGAAAGCGTGCCTTTTTCCTTTTTCTGCGACAGAATGTAGTTTAAAAGCATTGCGCCCACTTCATTGCCGCTCATAAGAACGAGTTTTCCGTCTTTATCGGGAACGGCAATACCTACACGGTCGCAGTCAGGGTCTGTTGCAAGCAGAATATCGGGTTTAATTTCATCTGCCATTTTCAGTCCGCACTCAAAAACCTGCTCGATTTCAGGGTTCGGATAAGGGCAGGTAGGGAAATTACCGTCGGGCATTTCCTGCTCAGGTACAACGTAAACATCTTTGATACCGATTCTGTCTAAAATTTTTCTTACAGGCTTGTTGCCCGTGCCGTTTAAAGGTGTGTAAATCACCTTAAGACCTGCATTTTTGCAGATTTCGGGGTTAATGCACTGCTTCTGCACCTCGTCAAGGAATTCCTCAATAACATCCTCGCCGATGTATTCAATCATACCGCTTTCAAGCGCCTTATCAAAATCCATAGACTTAATACCCGTGAAGTAATCAACCTTCTGAATATAATTGTAGGTTTCCTCGGCGGCCTCGTCTGTCATCTGATAACCGCGGCGATCGTAGCATTTATAGCCGTTGTATTTACCCGGGTTGTGAGATGCGGTAAGAATAATGCCGCTTGATGTATGGAATTTTCTGATAGCAAAAGAAAGGCACGGTGTAGGCTCAAGTTCGTCATAAATATAAACCTTAACGCCGTTTGCAGCAAGCACCTTAGCCGCCTCTTTTGAAAAATATTCGCTTTTGATTCTCGAGTCATAGCCGATTGCAATGCTCGGGTTTTCAAAGTTGGCATTCAGGTAATCCGCAAGTCCCTGAGTTGCTCTGCCAACCGTGTATACGTTCATTCTGTTTGTTCCTGCGCCGATAACGCCTCTCAGTCCTGCCGTGCCGAATTCAAGGCTTTTGTAAAATCTGTCTAAAATCTCATCGTCATTGCCTTTAATGCTTTCAAGTTCTGCATTAAGATCGGGGTCGGCAACTGCTTTTTCAAGCCATTCGCTGTAAAGTGAATTGATATCCATTCTTGTTTCTCCTTTAAATATTTTGTATACCTATATTCTAATCATATTAATTTTTATTGTCAATATTAATATTTTAATGTATAATTAATAAATAGTAAATTGATATTGTTTTTTGATTTGCCTCCCTTGTTAAAGAAAGATTCCCCTGTTAGGGGAAATGTCAACGTAGTTGACAAAAGGGTAGCGAAGCAGGGGAACCGCTTGCGGTGGTGGGATTTATATTTTTGAATTCCCCTCGGTTGTAAACAACCGTATCCCCCTTTAACAAGGGTGACTGATTGGTGAATAGGAGTAAAAATGTTTGCAAAAGTAAAAAGTTACGGCGTGTTCGGAATGGACAGTTTTGCCGTTGATGTTGAAGTGGATATCAGCACGGGTATGCCCAAATTTGAAGTTGTCGGCCTTCCCGATGCGGCTGTTAAGGAAAGCCGTGAAAGGGTGCGGGCAAGTATAAAAAACTGTGCGCTGAATTTTCCGAGTGCAAGAATAACGGTCAATATTGCGCCTGCCGACATTAAAAAGGAAGGCTCTGTTTATGATTTGCCGATTTTTATTGCCATTCTGGCGGCAACGGGGCAGATTACGCCGAATATTAACAATTATGCATTTATAGGTGAACTGTCACTTAACGGTGAAATCAGAGGGTGCACGGGTGTTTTGCCTATGGTACTCAAGGCAAGGGAATGCAAAACGGATGCAGTTTTTGTGCCTTATGACAATATGGCGGAGGCAAGCGTTGTAAACGGTATTGATGTTTTTCCCGTTAAAAATGTTTTTGACATTATAAGGCATATTAACGGTGAAAAAGTGATTGAGCCGTGCTATAAAAAAGTTGAAAAGCAAAAGCGGACTTATGATTCGCTTGATTTTGAAGATGTTAAGGGGCAGATTTTTGCAAAGCGTGCACTTGAAATTGCGGCGGCAGGCGGTCACAACTGCCTGCTTATAGGTCCTCCCGGCACAGGCAAATCAATGCTTTCAAAAAGACTGCCGTCAATCCTGCCCGAAATGACGTTTGAAGAACAACTTGAAACTACAAAAATATATTCAATTGCAGGCGAACTGCCGAGCGATACAAGGCTGATAACCGAGCGCCCGTTCAGAAGTCCGCATCATACAATTTCACCGCAGGGTCTTGCAGGCGGCGGACATATTCCGCGCCCGGGCGAAGTTTCGCTTGCGCACAACGGCGTGCTTTTTATGGACGAATTTCCCGAGTTTGACAGGCGCAGTAAAGAATCGCTCCGTCAGCCGCTTGAAGACGGAAAAATTACAATTGCCCGAACTGTGGGCACCGTTTCCTACCCGTCTGATTTAATGGTTGTGGCGGCAATGAACCCGTGCCCGTGCGGATTTTTCGGTCACCCTACAAGGCAGTGCACCTGCACAGCGGCAGCCAGAAAAAGATATATGGACAGGATAAGCGGTCCGATTTTAGACAGAATTGATTTGCACGTTGAGGTTGAGGCGGTCAATTTTGACCAGTTATCCTCAAAAAGAAAAGAGGAAACCTCTGCCGAAATCAGGGCAAGAGTTGAAAAAGCAAGGGCAATTCAGCGCAAAAGATTTGAGGGCACGGGCATTACGTGCAATGCCAAAATGAGCCCGAAAATGACTAAGGATTACTGTCTTCTGACGAAAGAGGCAAATGACCTGCTGAAAGCGGCATTTGAAAAACTTGATTTATCCGCAAGAGCGTATGATAAAATTCTGCGAATTTCACGCACGATTGCCGATTTAGAGGGCAGTAAAAATGTTGAAGTAAATCACGTTGCCGAGGCTGTGCAGTACAGAAGCCTTGACAGAAAATACTGGAGGAATGAAGAATGACGGAAGAAATCAGAATTACGATGGAAAATCTGCAGAAAAACGGAATGAAGCCGTTTTATGTAAAGACGAAAGATGAGGTAGTTCCGCTTATTAAAACGCTTGTTGAAAAAGGAAGCAGTGTTTCGCACGGCGGAAGTGAAACGCTTAAGCAGACGGGCATTGTTGAACTTCTTAAAAACGGCGATTATGATTATATTGACCGCTCGGGTCTTGAGGGTGAAGAACTGCGGCAAAGTTATATCCGTGCTTTTGGGTGTAATACGTACTTTTCATCGTCAAATGCAGTTACAATGAACGGCGAACTTTATAATGTTGACGGCAATTCAAACCGTGTTGCCTGCATTGTTTACGGTCCCCGTCAGGTTATTATGGTGGTTGGCAAAAATAAAATTGTTAATAATATAAATGACGCAGTTCTTCGTGTTAAGCAGTGTGCCGCACCGCCGAATACGCAGAGACTTGAATGTAAAACTCCCTGTGCGGCAACAGGGCAGTGCATAAGCCTTAATAAAGAAAATCCGCTTATCTGTGACGGCTGTGAAAGTCCCCAGCGCATCTGCTGTAATTTTGTAATTTCGGCAAAACAGAGGCACACGGACAGGATTAAGGTTATTATTGTTGATGAGACATTAGGCTACTGATTTTAATTGTGTCTTTTTATAATAACCGAATATTTAATATAATAATGAATAATTTCGATTTGGGTGATTATATTGCGGGTCGTCGGGGGTGCGGGTGTCCGGTGGACACCTCTGCGAAGCAGAAGCACCGACCGAGCCGACAGGTGAGACCGCCGACCCCTACATTGTAGGGGAGGTTATTCCCCTGTTAGGAGACTCCCCTAATAGGGGAGATGCCACGCAGTGGCAGAGGGGTCTGCCGTCTGCGGCTGAGCAAAAATGTCTGCGTAAGCAGACAAAAGGGTCTGCCGAATTGCAAATTCTCCGTGCCCTCCCGTATTTATCCTTTAAATTAAAAATAAATTTACATTTTAAACAATATATGCTATACTGTTTTAAAACTATGTGTAATGAAAAACGGAGGAAAAAATATGTTTCTTTTAACAGGCACGATTGCCTCGTTAATCATAAGTGCAATATGGATTTTTGCATTTATTGAGAAAAAAACGGCAGGCAGATGTATTCACTGCATAGTGAAAAACATTTTTATTATAAACCTTGTTTCAATAGCAATTCAAAGATATGTTTTAAAATATAGGCATTTTCTTGTTACTGACGGCTATAAAACGGAATCATTTATCAAATTCTTTATCGTCGCAATTGTTGTGGGATTTGCGTTTATGTTTATTTCCGCACTGTTTAACAATATGATTGCATTTGAAAAAGAAGAACCCAAAAAATCACACGGCGCGCGCTTTATGAAAGTGATTTCGGCAATCTTTGTCGCTCTGGGCACTGCGTGCTATTACGGCACAATCTGGGGCAAGGGCAACTTCGGCGATGTTACTGCCGACCAACTTCTGATTACACTTTTTTCACCTACAGAAGGCACGGAAACTTCTGTTTATGTAGACGGTTTTGAGGGTCCGGTATTTCAGGTAATGCTGATTACGGCAATTTTCTGTCTTTTTGTTTTCGGTAATTTCAGACTTGTTTATAAGGCATGCAAAAAGAATAAAGTTATTTTAAATGATTTGTGGAAAAGAATTATCTGCCTTGTACTTTCGGTTGTCTGTCTTGCAGGCGGCGTAACATACGGTGTTCAGGAATTCAGATTAAAACAACTTATTAATGCATATTTTATTAACTCGGATTTATTTGATGAAAACTATGTTAATCCGAAAACTGCATCTTATACCTTCCCGGAAAAGAAGCGCAATCTGATTTTTATTTCACTGGAATCTCTTGAAAACAGTTATCTTTCCAAGGAACTCGGAGGTAATATGGACGAA
The DNA here is from genome assembly GCA_014465955.1 of Eubacterium sp. GTDB lineage: Bacteria > Bacillota > Clostridia > Oscillospirales > Acutalibacteraceae > Eubacterium_R. Next base: position 16,276 of record JACTVT010000037.1, read on the forward strand.
AACCTGATGCCTGAACTTACCGAATTGGCACAGGAAGGTTTTATATTCTCTGATACAGACGGAAAATTCGGCGGACCGCAGCAGGCACCGGGCACACAGTGGAGCGTAGCATCACTTGTAAATATGACTTCGGGACTGCCTATGAAAATGCCGAATGGACCAAACTCCTACGGCACAGACGGCAACTTCCTGCCGGGCGCATATACAATGATGGAACTGCTGAGAGATAACGGTTATCAGCAGTCGATGATGATGGGCTCACCTGCGAAATTCGGCGGTTTGGATTTCTATTTCGGCAATCACGGATGTGAGGACATCAAGGACTACAGATGGGCAATCAAATCCGGCAAACTTCCTGATGGTTATAAAGTATGGTGGGGTTATGAAGATGAAAAACTCTACGAGTATGCAATGGAAGAACTTACACGTTTAAGCGAAACAGGCCAGCCATTCAGTTTTATTATGGAAACCTCGGCTACACACCGACCGGGCGGTTATCTGAAAGAAGGCTCACCGCAGCCATATCCTTCACCATATGCAAATGCAATTGCGTTCAGTACGGCAGAAACAGTTAAATTTGTCCGCTGGATTCAGCAGCAGCCGTTTTATGAAAATACAACGATTGTTATGATCGGTGACCATATCAGTATGGAAACGGATTTCTTTGAATTTTACAATTTTGATGAGAGTTATCACCGCTCACAGTTCAATCTCATACTCAATCCCGACCCGAGTGTAGCGAAACTTTCCGAATCCCGTCAGAGAAACAGGCTTTATGCAAACTATGATATGTTCCCGACAATGCTTGCAGGCATCGGCGTAAAGGTTGAAGGCGAACGCCTCGGCATCGGCACAAACCTGTTTTCAAACAAGGATACACTGTTTGAAGAATACGGCGTCGATTTTATAAACAATGAACTTGAAAAAAAGAGCGAAATTTACAACAACGAAATTCTGAAACTGCAGAATACGGCTGAAAAAGCAGAATAACACATAAACAGCGGGCTGATGTTTTCATCAGTCCGCTTCATATATTTAAAGAATAATCATACCGGCAAATTAAACCAACGGTTTTATTTGTACCAAAGCCTATTATATTTTATATGATATAATATTTACTCTTGACTTTTAAGAAGTTTTTGTATATACTTGTTGTGTTGCAGAAAAGACTGCGTAAATGTTTTTTCAATTACACAGGCTTTATAATAGACGGCTGTTCGTTATCAGTTGATTAAATCGAGGTGTGGCTCAGTTTGGTAGAGCGCTGCGTTCGGGACGCAGAGGCCGCAGGTTCAAGTCCTGTCACCTCGACCAATTTTTTATTATTATATATTCTCATAATTTCGGGGTGTAGCGCAGGTGGTAGCGCACTTGACTGGGGGTCAAGGGGCCGCAGGTTCAAGTCCTGTCACTCCGACCACAAGACCTTAGAGAGTTTCAAAACTTTCTAAGGTCTTTTTTTATGCCGAATTTGGCTTAAATACAAGGAAAATCGGTGCTTTTAATATCAATTCTATACTGAAACTTACTTATATAAACCCTATACAAAATTAAAGTTAAGGGGTAGATTTCAGGGGTTCAAGGGGTACTAATTGGGGTAGATTTTGGGGTACTATTCAGGGTAATATTTCATATTATTTTATATATAAGACTTTTATACATAGCCACTTATTCTATTTAAGAATGAGTGGCTTTTTTCATTTACTTAATATAAATAGGAAAGGAGAGCAAAAATTGTGTCAAAATGCAAAACGATTGCAATATGTAATCAAAAAGGCGGTGTCGGAAAGACAACTACAACAGTTAATCTCGGTATAGGATTAGCAATGCAGGGCAAAAAGGTTTTGCTTGTTGATGCAGATCCGCAAGGTGATTTAACCGTAAGTCTTGGGTGGAGAGATAATGATAATCTATCTATTACACTTGCAAATAAGATTTTAGACTTTATTCAGGATAATAACAATACTCCTGATGATGTTATTCTGCATCACGCAGAAGGTGTTGATTTAATTCCTGCAAATGTTGAACTGTCGGCACTTGAATTAAGTCTTGTTAATGCTATGAGCAGAGAGGTAGCAATGAAAGGTTATCTAAAATCTATAAAAGATAATTATGATTATATCTTTATAGATTGTATGCCATCACTCAGTATGATAACTGTAAATGCTCTTGCAGCCGCTGACAGCGTAATTATTCCTGTTCAGGCTCAATACTTGTCTGCTAAAGGTATGACACAGCTTATTCAGACTATTCATAAGGTTAAAAGACAAATTAATCCGCAATTAAGAATTGACGGTGTTCTTTTAACACTTGTTGACGGAAGAACGAATTTTGCTAAAAGTACGAAAGATGCCATAACAGAAGGATATGGAAAAGTAATAAAAATATTTAAGACGAATATTCCTATGGCAGTTAAAGCTGCTGAAACAAGTTCAAAGGGCAAAAGCATTTATACTTACGCTCCGAACAGTACGGCAGCACAGGCATATAGAGAATTGACAAAGGAGGTGCTTGAGAGTGAGCAAAGACAGAGCAACAGACTTCACTTTGCCCAAGATCGATGATTTATTTTCATCACAGGAAGAACGAGAGAACGGCAAAATGCCTGAAATTAAAGATATTCCATTGTCATTGCTTGATGAATTTCCAAATCATCCGTTTAAGGTCAGAGATGATGAAGAAATGCTCAAATTGATTAAGAGTGTTTCGGAATATGGTGTACTTGTTCCTGCTATTGTAAGACCAAAGTCAGACGGCAGATATGAACTTATATCAGGTCATCGAAGAAAAAGAGCAAGTGAGTATGCAGAAAAGTCAAATTTGCGTTGTATTGTTTCAGATTTAGATAATGATGCAGCTACCATTATAATGGTAGACAGTAACATTCAGCGAGAAAATGTATTACCAAGTGAAAAAGCCTTTGCGTATAAGATGAAACTTGATGCTATGAAACATCAAGGTAAACGCATTGACTTAACTTCCGACCAAGTTGGTTGGAAGTATAGCAATAAAGAAACCGCTCAAATTATTGGTGAACAAAATGGTGACAGTCAAACTCAAGTAAGACGATATATCCGTTTATCAGACTCAAGGCTGAACACGATTTTGAGTATTACTTTTTCGTATATCATCCAAAGCGAAAAAATCCTGAACTTGAAAAATATGACGGAATGAGCTGGGGCGGTCCGAGAAACCGATGGTGTACGGGAATGCTCAAAAAAAGAGTGTTGGATGCTTATTTTAAGGACTTAAAGAAAGACTATGAAATTGTTGAGTATATCGGCATTGCTGCCGATGAGCCACAACGCATAAAAGATGCCTGTTATCCTTTGATCGAATGGAATATGACAGAGCGTGACTGTCTTGCATATTGCTATGAGCGTGATTTTACTTGGGGTGGACTGTATGAGATATTTCATCGTGTTTCCTGTTGGTGCTGCCCATTACAGAGCTTTGAAGAATTGCGAAAGCTCCGTAAACATTTTCCTGATTTATGGAAACAGCTTGAATTTTGGGATAAAAACACTTGGCGAACGTTTAAGCCCGGTTACTCCGTACAGGCTTTAAATGTTCGCTTTGATTTTGAAGAGGAAAGGCAGACTCAAGGTAAGAGTATTCGCAACAAGGAATTCTATACCGCATTGAGAGAAAAATTAAAGGAGGTCGCATAATGGCAAAGACAGATATTAAAACCAAAGCAAAACAAAATATCAAAACAATTGAAACTGTCGGCATCATTACTGAAAAGGTCAAGGATGCAGGCATTAAGACAAAAGATGATATTGGCAAGGCTGTCAATACTGATGCAGATACTCCTGAGCAATATGCTGCTCAACGCTTTCAGGATACGGCACATTCCTCTGTCACAGATACAGCCTATTATTTTAATAAAGCAGGCAAAAAGAGCGTTGTTGATACAAAAAAAATATTGAAACGGCACAGTTTACCATTGCGGATATTAAGGCTCGCAGATCTGAAAGAAGGGCTAAAAACAAGGCTAATGAGCAGACTGCTCAATCTGTTATTAAAACAGCAGAAAATGCCCCTAAAAAGCAATCTGAAACGGTAATAAAAAATGCCCCTAAAACTGCAAGCAATGATATTCGTATGGGTAATAACTCTGTTTTGAAAAATAAGGGTAAGACAATTAAAACGGCTAACGATAGTTATGCTAAATCTAAAGGTATCAAAACGGCAAATTCTGCAAAAAATACGATTGCGACAAATCGGCTTGCGGTCAGCAAAAATGCAGAAAAAGCAAGAAAAGCAGCACAACATATGAAAGAAACTGCAAAACGGGCAGCTAAACTTACAAAGAATAGTTTTAAGGTCTTGATGAAAGTAATCAAGGGTGCAATTAAAGACGCTGAAAGTCTTGTATCTGCCATTATTGCAGGCGGTTGGATTTCTGTTATTGTTATCATTGTATTGTGCCTTGTAGGTGCTTTAGCAGCATCCTTTTACGGTATATTTTTCTCAACAGAAACATCAGATAGTGGTATGAATATTTCAAGTGTTATTCAGGAAATCAATGCAGATTATGATAATAAAATTGACAGCCTAAAATCATCAGGAACTTATGACCGTATAGAGATTAACGGCAACAAATCAAATTGGAAAGATGTTTTATCTATCTATGCAGTTAGGACTACCACCGACCCTGATAATCCTATGGAAATTGCAACTGTTGATGAAAATAAAAAATCAATACTGTCAAATATCTTTTGGGATATGAACAGTATTGATTCTAAAGCGGAAACAATGACAGAAACGAAAGAAATCACCTCAACCGATGAAAACGGCAACGAGGTAATTACAACAGAAGATGTTACTGTCAAAGTGCTTACTATAACAATCAGCAGTAAAACCGCCGATGAAATAGCAAGTGCATATTCTTTTAATGACAAGCAAAAGGAATATCTTGCAGAGCTGATGAACGAAAGCAACGATAAGTTATGGGCATCTATTATATTCAGCACAGGCGGAAACACCAATGTTGATATTGATATAGGCTCATTGGATTTTGGCAACGAAACTGTAAATGATACACAGAGAAAAATTGTTGCAGTTGCCACTAATTCTGAAAGCTATGGTATTTCTGCAAAGTCAGGTTACTGTCAGGCTTGGGTAGCTGATGTTTATCAAGCTGTCACAGGCTCACGAGGCTCCGCTCATTGTGCATTATGTGCTGCTGAAAAATGGGCGGTATCACAAGATTTCAGCAAGATACAAGTCGGTGCAACAGTTTACGGATACTCAAGCAGTCAATTCGGTCATGTAGGAATTTACATCGGCAATGGTATGGTTGCACATAACATTGGTGAGGTTAAAATTGAAAAACTTGATGAATGGATTAAAAAATATAAAGGTTTTGCTTGGGGATGGGAGAATGATATAACATTAGTCTAATTTTGATAGAATTGTTTTTAAATTATTTCATACTGTATGAGTAATAGAAAAACAGATACTCAAGGCGAATTTTCAAAAAATTAGAATTGGAAAGAATACAGAAGCTTTAAATTTAAAACATAAATGATAGAAAAAATAATAATTACTTTGAATTGGTGAGTTAAAGAAGTTTTAGAAATTATATAAAAAGGAATGAGTTCAAAATCGCAGAATTTCTTAAATTTGACATTAATTATCTTTGGACATATCTTAACCGCTGGAATGATTGAGAATTGAAATTACGATATGAAGTAATGCTTTAATTGAAGATTGCAGTATAAAAATAACAGGGTTGAGAAAACTCAGCCCTGTTGTTTTATAGAAATATTATTTTTAATAAAATACTTTCCAATATCGATAATAATGATTACTACAATTGAATTAATCAATTATTTCAATTTCTTTGAATTCTACATAATAATATGATTCGGACGGAAAATATACTTCATGCGAATAAAAACCGTTATCCAACTTAATAAACTCATCAATACCATAATCATCATACGACCATTGTTCAAAATGATTTTTATTGAAATCATTTTGAAATTTTATCACGCTATTATATACTATTTTGATGGTTTTGTCATCGACATTATTATACAGAGTTATAATTATATTGCTATAGGTTTCTTTGCGTGTGGAAGTGTTACTGTTTAAAGAAATTATTTCAAAATCATGAAATCCGTTATATTTTAAATAACTATCAACGAATTGCTTTGGTAAACAATTTTTAATAACTTTATTAAAATAAACATTATATTCTTCAATTTGTTTTTCAAGAATTTCAATATTATCATTGAAATAATCTTTTTGATTTATATGCTTCAATATTATTCTCCTTTTATACAGGTAATCCTATAGGTGGTTTGGTTTCTAAAGCAAGAAGCAATAATAGAATAAAAAGTCCTACCCCTGTACTTACACCTAATACTACTAAAATTACAATAACTACTGTAGAAGTAGCATCACCAAAATGAAATTCAGAAGAATTACTATTATTCTTTGAGTCATTATATGATTTTTCTTTTTCATCCCAATTCCAACCTGATTTTTCTTTAACTTCCTTTCGCACTGATTTTGGAGGGGAACCCGAAGAACCATCATGAGGACTACCATCATCATTTTGCGAATATGAATCTTTTCCATTGTAAATATGAATATGTCGTTTTGTTTTAGTATTAGTATTTTCAGGATCAATCCTGTACTTCCAACCATTTTTTAAATTGACTACTTTACTGTTTCCAGAAGGATCTTCACAGTTTATTACATCGTTTTCACAATAAATATAGGCGTTTTTTGATAACTTGTCATTATCAATATAATTAAAATCATCGGCGCTGATGAAGCGACCCCATTCAGGATTGTAATAGCGTGACTGAAGATAATAGTAACCTGTTTCAGAATCGTAGTAATAACCGCGGTAGCGGAAGGGGTTGGCGTTTGCAATGCGTAACTGCTCGGCATTATCTTCTTCCGCTGTTGTGATGTTCAGCAGTTTGCCCCATTCGTCGTATTCATACTGCGCAATAAGATTGCCGTCATAATCTTCAATTCCGACGATATCGCCGTTCAGATTTTTAATGTAAAAATACTGCGCATCGTTTAAATGAAAACCAATCAGTTCATCACCGCTGTACTGGAAATACATATATCCGTCGATGCTTTCCTGTGCAAGAATTTTTGAACCCAGAACATTGAAATTTGTAGTATGCCCGTTTGCTTTTTTCGATATTCTGACGCCGTTCGGGTCATAAGTATAACTGTAACTGTTTTCACCGTCTGTAACGGAATCAAGCTGCCTGCCGCGGCTCCATGAATACTCGGCATCGCCGTATGTAAGCA
>JACTVT010000003.1 GCA_014465955.1 Eubacterium sp.
TTAGATTTTATATAATTTTATTTCGGCGGGGTGGGGGCACCCCGCCCTATGAAAAACTTAAATGAAACTTCATAGGGGACAATGTCATCATCGTCACGCTATTTTTACAAATAAAATCCCTGTAAGAATTTTTAATTCTTACAGGGATTTGTTGCTTGTATTATGCAGATACTTTTTCAAAGGTGTACAGTTTTGAAACATCCTGTTCATTTACATGAATTGTTGTTAACGTAAACGAAGGGGCGGTGTTTTTTGAGCCTGCGGCACCGTATCCGCCGAGGCTGCTTAACTGATAATAGCGATTATTATAGAGATAAGCAATATTATCGCTGTGCACATGGGCGGTTGAAAGTAATGTGATATATTCATTATTCTCGGTTTTTTCATCAAACAGGGAATTTTTCTCTATATCGCTCACTGAATACTCATCTGAAAAAGGGAAGTTATTATATGCAGTTCCTTGTTTGTATGCCGTTTCAAATGCAGGTGTGGGCATATGAAAGAAAACGCTTGTTTTAACTTTTCTTTCATTAATTCCGCCAATAAGCCAGTCAATCTGATTTTCCTTTATGTAATCATACTCCCCATTATCATCAAGGGAATGGGAATCGAGTATGGCTATCAAATGAACCAATTCACCGTTTTGTTTCAGGTCAATGAAAAACTGCATTGCGCCGTCAATTCCTTCTCCATTGCCTGCAATGAAGTTTTTATACTGAAGCATAAAGGCAATTAAATCCTGATTTGAACCGTCTTTCTGCCCATCATTATTGCCCGGGGCAAAAGTCCATGGCACATTGTAACTTTCAATAAGTTCAGCGAAAAGCGAAACTGCTTTGTATTTATTGTATGACAGTTTTGAATTATAGCCTTCAACCAAATCTCCGTCAACAATAATTAAATCAAAAGGTGTTTTATCCAGTACGGTTTTTAATTCATCAAGTGTTTTTTTGTCATCGCTGCAGGTTCCGTTAATAAAATGAGTGTCATTAATTTTAAGTATTTTAAATTCATCGCCTGCAGTAATATCAAATGAATAATCCGGGCTGCTGTATATTTCGTCGTAACTGTTTTTTATTTCATAAGTCTTTTTTGAACAACTGATCAGTGGCAGTGTTAAAACAAATATTAAAACAGCAGAAATAATAATTTTAAATTTTTTCATTTCATCTCCGATTATTTGAGAAGAGATTTGTACATTTTGATGTATTCATTGGCTGATTTGCCCCAACTCATGTCACAGTTAAGGGCACGCTCAACAAGCGTCGGCCAATAATCCTTATTATTGTATGCGTCAATCGCTCTGTAAATTGCGCCGAGCATATCGTAAGCATTGTAAGTTTTAAAGGTAAAGCCGTTGCCTTCTCCGTCACCGCTGTCGGTAATTGAGTCTTTAAGACCGCCTGTTTCACGAACAATCGGCAGAGTACCATAGCGCAGTGCTACCATCTGTGAAAGTCCGCAGGGCTCGCTCTTGCTCGGCATAAGAAACATATCTGCGCCTGCATAGATTTTTCTTGCAAGGTCAGGTACAAAGCCAAGTCTTAAGCCGACTTTATCGGGGTATTTATTGTGCAGTTCACGGAAGAAACTTTCGTATTGCCATTCACCCGAACCGAGCACAATGTACTGAATATTCCTCTCCCAAAGGCTCTTTTCAAGCACTTCACGCATAAGGTCTACGCCTTTATGTCCTACAAGTCTTGTAACTATGCCGACAATCGGAACATTGGGATCAACGGCAAGACCCATTGCTTTCTGAAGTTCTGCTTTATTGACTGCTTTTGCCGAGAAATCTTCGGCATTATAGTTCTGCCACAGTGCAGGGTCTGTTTCGGGATTGTAACTTTCTGTGTCAATTCCGTTGAGAATACCACAAAGTTTCCATGAACGCTGATTTAAAATCTGGTCAAGACCATGTGAGTACCACGGGTCCAAAATCTCTTTTGCATATGTCGGCGAAACGGTTGTAACCTTGTTTGAACATTCGATACCTGCTTTGAGGAAGTTAACAAGTCCGTCATACTGAATTAAATCATAATGCTGCGGCGCAATTCCGAGCACGTCTTCAAGAAGTTCATTGCCGTATTTGCCTTGATATTGAATATTGTGAATGGTGAAAACAGTTTTTATGTTTTCAAATCCCATCTGATTTGCATAGTAACAACTGTAGTAAAGCGGGGTAAGCGCACTCTGCCAGTCGTTACAGTGAATAATATCAGGCTTCCAGCCGATGGCGGGGATAATTTCAATTGCTGCCCTTGCAAAAAATGCAAAGCGTTCTGCATCGTCAAAATGGCCGTAAATGCCGTCTCTCTTAAAATAATACTGATTATCAAGGAAGTAGAACACAACGCCGTTCAGTTTTGCCTCAAAAATACCGCAGTATTGTCTTCTCCAACTGACAGGAACAGAGATTGAAGTGATAAACTTCATTTTGTCCTTATATTCCTGTTTGATTGAATCGTAAAGCGGCATAACAACACGGCAGCCGATTAACCTTTTGCGCAGTGCAATCGGCAGTGAGCCTGCAACATCGCCGAGACCGCCTGAAGCCATCCACGGATTTGCCTCAGATGCAACATATAATACTTTCATTTCGTAACCTCCGTTAAATTCTTGTTCCCTTTGTTAATGTTACAGGGAAAGTCGGAGCGCCTGAAAGTTCAATGCCCGGCTTAACAGAAACATCTTTATCTGCAATAACACAGTTAAGCATAGCATTTTCGCCGATAACTGCGTCCTGCATAAGAATTGAATTTTTTATAACTGCACCCTTGCCGATTTTTGCACCCTTGAAGATGATTGAATTTTCAACCGTTCCGTCAATAATGCAGCCGTCTGCGGCAAGTGAGTTGTTGAATTTTGAATCAACGCCGTAAAGAGACGGCATGTCGTCTCTTTCTTTAGTGTAAATCGGTGTTTTGCTGAAAAGTTTCTGCCTGTTTTCTTTTTCAAGCAGTTTCATTGAAACATCATAGTAAGCCTGAACAGATGAGATTGTGCCAACAAAACTGTCTGTAGCATCAAATGCATAAATCTTCAGTTTGTCAAGGTTTGCCATAATGATGTTTTTCTGGAATGAAATTTCATTCTTGGAGTGAGCGGAAGAAATAAGTGTATCAAGCAGATATTTTTTCATAAGAATGATGTTTACACTGTGATAAACATCACCGTCCTTTTTATCGTCAAGGCTCATTGCAGTAATTCTTCCGTCTTCTTCAACTTTGTCAAAGCAAACGATGGATTTGATTTTATCGGGCATCGGTGCTTTAACACCGACGATTGTAATATCAGCCTCGGTTTTTTCGTGTGCCTCAAATAAAGCCTCGTAATCAAGTGATAAAACATTGTTGCAGTCGCTCATAACTACATATGTCTGATTGCTTTGATTTAAAAAGCCTTTATTGCCGTAAATTGCGTCAATTCTGTTGCCCCACATTGTGGCAGTGCCTACATTGAACGGCGGCAGAATGAACAGACCGTCATTTTTTCTGCTTAAATCCCACGGTTTGCCTGTGCCTACGTGGTCCATAAGCGACTGGAAATTAGCGTTTGTAATAACGCCGATTTTGGTGATTCCGCTCTCTACCATATTTGAAAGAGGAAAGTCAATAAGTCTGTATCTTGAACAGAAAGGCAATGAGCCCATTGTTCTTACGGCAGTAAGACTGTCAAGTGTGCTTTCGTGAATGTTTGCAAAAATCATTCCTAAAACCTGTTTCCCGTTCATGCTTATACCTCCTCTCCCGATTTAATCATAACTCCGGGGTCAACTTTTGCGCCCTTGGTGATTTTAGCGCCTGCGCCGATAACTGCAATACCCCAGTCCTCGGGGTTTTCAAGTTCTTCGGGGATAACGCCTATGCGCGCATCTTCATCAATTACGGCATCTTCCGCAACGATTGAGTAGTAAACCTTTGCACCTTTTTTGATTGTAACGCCCGGCATAATTACACTGTATCTTATGTCTGCGCCTTCTTCAATAGCAACATTGCTTGAAATTACGCTGTAATCTACATTGCCCTCAATTTCACAGCCTTCTGAAATGGAAGAGTTTTCAACAACGGCATTTTTGCCAATGTAATGCGGTGGGCTGATTGGATTTCGGCTGTAAATTTTCCAGCTCGGGTCGCTTAAATCAAGGTCAACATTTGGATTAATTATGTCAAGATTAGCCTCCCACAGTGAGTCGATTGTGCCGACGTCTTTCCAATATCCTTTAAACGGAAAAGCAAACATACGCTCGCCTGCGTCAAGCATTGCAGGAATAATGTTTTTGCCGAAATCGTTTGCAGAACCTTCTGTGTTTTCATCTTCAATAAGATATTTTTTCAACTTGTCCCAACTGAAAACGTAAACACCCATAGATGCCTTGTTGGATTTAGGTTCGGCAGGCTTTTCTGCAAATTCGTAAATCTTGTTATCTTCGTCTGTAGCCAGAATTCCGAATCGTGATGCCTCCTCCCACGGAACTTCAAGAACTGCAATTGTGCAGTCGGCATTGTTCTTTTTGTGGAAATCAATCATCTTTGCATAATTCATTTTATAGATATGGTCGCCCGAAAGAATTACAACGTATTCAGGGTCGTATTTCTGAATGAAATTGATGTTCTGGTAAATTGCATTTGCCGTGCCTTTGTACCATTCTGCACCGCCGATTGCCTCGTATGGCGACAGAACGTGAACACCGCCGTTCTGCCTGTCTAAATCCCACGGCTGACCGTTGCCGAGATAATCGTTGAGTTCAAGCGGCTGGTACTGGGTCAGTACGCCAACGGTGTAAATACCGCTGTTTACGCAGTTTGAAAGCGGGAAATCAATAATTCTGTAGTTTCCGCCGTAAGGTACGGCGGGTTTTGCGATGTTTTTTGTAAGAACACCGAGACGGCTTCCCTGACCGCCTGCAAGAAGCATTGCCACTACATTTGATTTATGTGCCATAGTATTCCTCCTGTTTCGGATTTATTTAACCTTTTCTAAAAACATAGCGTTCAGACCGCCGAGTTTCAGACCGATGCTTTGATCGAAACCATGCATCGGTTTTTTTGCTGTTTTGTATGTGCCTGAAAGACGGGCTTTTGTTCCGCCGTATTTCTTTAAATTATTGTCAAAAATAACCTTGTATGTTCCTGCCTCGGGCACGCCGATTCTGTATTCGGTGTGACTGTTAGGTGTGAAATTGAAAATGCCTATAATTTCTTTGCCTGCTTTGTTGATTCTGCGAAAAGCAATTGTTGAATTGGCATTGTCATCGCTTGAAATCCAACTGAAGCCTTCCCAACTGTAGTCGATTTCCCACAGTTCGGAGTGCTGTTTGTAGAATTTGTTGAGCTCTCTTGTAAAATTCTGCAATTTTTTATGTTTTTCATAATCAAGCAGCAGCCAGTCAAGTCCTTCTTCGTATGCCCATTCTTTAAACTGACCGAATTCCTGACCCATAAAGAGTAACTTCTTGCCGGGGTGAGCCATCATATAAGAGAGGAAAAGCCTCATTCCGTCAAATTTGGCGTCGTATTCACCGGGCATTTTATTAAGCAGGCTTGCCTTGCCGTGTACAACCTCATCGTGGCTTATCGGCAGTATAAAGTTTTCCGAAAAAGCATAAAAGAAACTGAATGTAATGCAGTTGTGATTGCCTTTTCTGAATAACGGGTCCATAGATGTGTAGCGAAGCATATCGTTCATCCAGCCCATATTCCACTTGAAATTGAAGCCGAGTCCTCCGATATCGGTAGGCATTGTAATCATAGGCCACGCCGTTGATTCTTCGGCAATCATCATAATTGACGGGTGCTCTTTGAACATTGCTGAGTTCAGACTTCTGAAAAATTCAACAGCCTCAAAATTTTCACGTCCGCCGTTTTTGTTGGGTGTCCATTCGCCTGCATTTCTGCCGTAGTCGAGATAAAGCATAGATGCTACTGCGTCAACACGAAGACCGTCAAAATGATATTTGTCAGCCCAGTACATTGCAGATGATATAAGAAAACTTTTAACCTGATTTTTGCTGTAGTCAAAAACTCTTGTGCCCCATTCCTTGTGCTCGCCCTTTTTCATATCGCTGTATTCGTAAAGCGGCTGACCGTCAAACTCATAAAGTCCGTGAGCGTCTTTCGGGAAGTGAGCAGGTACCCAGTCAAGAATTACACCTATATCTGCCTTGTGGCAGGTGTCTACAAAATACATTAAGTCTTCGGGTGTGCCGTAGCGTGAGGTGGGGGCAAAATAGCCTGTTACCTGATAGCCCCAGGAGCCGTCAAACGGGAATTCCATAATCGGCAGCAGTTCAATATGGGTATAGCCCATATCCTTAACATAAGGCACAAGTTCGTCTGCCATTTCACGGTATGAAAGAAAATCACCGTTTTCGTGCTGCTTCCATGAGCCGAAATGAATTTCGTAAATGTTTACAGGCTTTTCAAGAATGTTTGATTTTTTACATTCTGCCTGCCACTTTTTGTCATTCCATTTATAATCGGCAAGTTCATATACTTTTGATGCTGTGCCCGGTCTTGTTTCGGCGTGAACGGCATACGGATCTGCTTTGTCAATAATTCTGCCGTCAGCAGTATGAATTGAGTATTTATAGCAGTCAAAAACTTTGACGCCGTCAATAACAGCCTCCCAGATACCGTCTGCAACGGGAATCATATAATCCGCCTCGTTGTTCCAGCCGTTAAAATCACCTATAACTGAAACTGCACTTGCGTGCGGAGCCCATACGCGAAAAACAAAAGTATCCTTTTTAAGTTTATGAACGCCGAAAAAATCATATGCCCTGTAATTTTCACCTTTGTTGAAAAGGTAAACAGGGAATTGATATTCTTTTTTGATTTCTATCATAAATATCATCTCCTTTTTGCCGTATTTTGCTTTTGATATTTATATACATTAAGATTGTAACACTATATCCTGCAATATGCAAGGCTTTTTTGTTTAGTTTGTTACAAGAATTTTTCTCAAAATTTCAAATATTGTGCAATTTGTAGAAAAATATACAAATAATTTGTGTAATTTGTTAGATAGCTGCGTGGCACTCTCAATAAATTATTAAATATTTTTTATGAAAAATATGGCTATTTTACTATTGAATGAATACATATTTATATGGTATAATGCTATTTGTTAATGGTGAGGTGGAAACTATGAAGGATATTGTTGTTGTTTACCCCGTAAAAGAAACGGCACAGGCGATAGCAAATCTTATCGAAAAAAGCGGTTTTCGTGTATCTCACATTTGTGCCCTCGGCACGTCTGCACTTGAAATTTCACAGCAAAAACGGCGCGGTGTTATCGTTTGCCCGTTTGTAATGCGTGATATGTCTGCTTCCGATCTGGCGGAAATTCTGCCTGTTGATTTTGACGTTGTGGCACTATCCAAAAACGGTTCGGAGCAGTATATGGGCAATATGATTACTTTACCGCTGCCTATTGAAAAAGAGATGTTTATTCAGACAATAAGCGTTCTTGCCTCAAGCCGCAGCAGTTTTACAAAAAGAACCGATGACGAGGCTGACTGTATTTCAAAAGCCAAAGAGGTTCTGATTGCCGTTAAAGGAATGAATGAGTGTCAGGCGCATAAATTTTTACAGAGCGAAAGTATGAAAACAGGCAGAAAAATATCTGCCGTTGCAATGAGCATACTTGATGAATTTGCTTAATATTTTTAGTTTGGTGATTTGATGAAATTTACTAAAATGCACGGCTGCGGCAATGATTATGTTTATATTGACGGTTTTGAAGAAACTGTTTTAAACGAGTCCGAAACTGCAAAAAGGATTTCAGACAGGCATTTCGGTGTCGGCGGCGACGGTATGATAATCATTAAAAAAGGCATTAAAGCCGATTTTGAAATGGTTATGTATAATGCCGACGGTTCACGTGCAGAAATGTGCGGCAACGCTATTCGATGTGTTGCTAAATATGTTTATGATAAAGGCTATACAAAAAATACTTCGTTTACGATTGAATCTATGGGTGCGGTTAAGTATATTGATGTTACGGTTGAAAACGGAAGTGTTGTTTCAGCCAAGGTTGATATGGGTGCGCCGATTCTTAAAGCGGCAGATGTTCCCGTTGTCAGCGGTAATGAACAATGCGTTAAAGAGAAAATAACCGTGGCTGACAGGGAGTTTGAAATGACCTGTGTTTCTATGGGCAATCCTCACGCAGTTATGTTTATTGATGAACACCCGGTTGATTTTAATCTTGATTTTTACGGCGCTCAGTTTGAGGGCAACACGGCAGTTTTTCCGAGAAAGGTTAACGCCGAGTTTGCAAAGGTTATTGACAGAAAAAATATAGAAATGCGTGTTTTTGAGCGCGGTACGGGCGAAACGCTTGCCTGCGGCACCGGTTCGTGTGCAACAGCGGTTGCTGCTATCGTTAACGGTCTTGCAGATAATGATGTTACAATTCATCTTTTAGGCGGCGATTTGCAGATTAGTTGGAGCGGCAATGAAAATGACAGCGTGTTTATGACAGGTCCGTGCGAATATGTTTTTACAGGTGAAATAAATATCTGAATTTCAGGCGGCATAATTAATTAGGAGGATTAAAATATGAAAATCAATGAGAATTTTTTGAAGATTGAAAGTTCATATCTGTTTTCAACTGTTGCAAGAAAGCAGAGAGAATATCAGGCTGCACATCCTGATAAAGAGGTTATCCGCCTTTCAATCGGTGATGTTACAAAGCCTCTGGCACCTGCGGTTATTGATGCCATGCATAAGGCAGTTGATGAAATGGCTGACGAAAAAACATTTCACGGCTATCCGTCTGAATACGGTGAAAGTTTTATTATTGATGCTATTCAGAAAAATGATTATGCCGACAGGGGAATTGATATTGCAAAAGACGAAATTTTTCTTTCCGACGGTGCAAAGTCTGACTGCGGCAATATAGGCGATATTTTCAGTGTTGATAATAAAGTTGCTATCTGCGATCCTGTTTATCCTGTTTATCTTGATACAAATATTATGGCAGGCAGAAGCGGCAATAAAGGCGAAGACGGTCTTTTTGATAATATTATTTATATGCCGTGCACTGCAGAAAACAATTTTATGCCGTGTATTCCCGAAGAAAAGGCAGACGTAATTTATCTTTGTTTTCCGAATAACCCAACGGGTATGACTGCATCGAGGGAACAACTTAAAGTATGGGTTGATTATGCGCTTGAAAATAATTCTCTTATTCTTTTTGACTCTGCTTATGAGGCGTTTATTACAGACGATTCGCCAAAGTCAATTTATGAAATTGAGGGCGCAAAAAAATGTGCAATTGAACTTCGTTCCTTTTCAAAAACAGCAGGATTTACGGGTGTAAGATGCGGCTACACAGTTGTGCCGAAGGACTTGCAGTTTGACGGCGTAAGCCTTAATGCTTTGTGGGCAAGACGCCAGGCAACAAAGTTCAACGGCGTAAGTTATATTACACAGCGTGCGGCTGAGGCTGTTTACAGCGAAGAGGGTAAAAAGCAGACAAGAGAAACTATTGCGTATTATCAGCGCAATGCAAAGGTTATTTATGACGGTCTTACCGAGGCTGGCTTTACATGTTACGGTGCAGTGAATTCACCTTATGTATGGCTCTCTGTTCCAAAGGGTATGACCTCGTGGGAATTCTTTGATGATTTGCTTGATAAGTGTCAGGTAGTCGGTACACCCGGTTCAGGCTTCGGTCCGAGCGGCGAAGGCTATCTGCGTTTGACTGCATTCGGTAATTATGAGAAAACTATTGAAGCAGTTGAAAGAATCAAAACAGTTTACGGTAAATAATTATTTTAAAATATAATATTAAAACGGAGGAATTTTAAAATGACTAAAACAGAACAGTTATATGAAGGAAAGGCAAAAAAAGTATGGGCAACCGATGATCCTGATGTTGTAATCGTTGATTATAAGGATGATGCAACTGCTTTCAACGGCAAGAAAAAGGGCACAATTGTCGGTAAAGGCGTTGTTAATAATAAGATGTCCAACTACCTTATGCAGATTCTTGAGGCTAAGGGTGTACCTACTCATTTTGTTGAGGAGATTTCAGACCGTGAAACAGTAGTTAAAAAGGTTACTATTGTTCCGCTTGAGGTTATTATCCGCAACCGTGCAGCAGGCTCGATCTGCAAAAGATTAGGCCTTGAAGAGGGTATGGATTTCGTTGCACCTTCAATTGAATTTTCATATAAATGCGATGAACTTGATGATCCGCTTATTTCGGAATATCACGCAATTTCCTGCGGTTTTTCAACAAGAGAAGAAGTTGACACAATCAAGGAAATGGCATTCAAAGTAAATGATGTTCTTAAAGAATATTTTGCATCAATCGGCGTTGAACTTATCGATTTTAAACTTGAATTCGGCAAAACAAGCGACGGCACAATCGTTCTTGCAGATGAAATCAGCCCGGATACCTGCCGCTTCTGGGATATTGAAACACACGAAAAACTTGATAAGGACCGTTTCCGCCGTGATCTTGGCGGTGTGGAAGACGCTTATGCTGAAATGATGAAGAGAACGGGGCTTGATAAATAATGGCAAATAATACGTATAATTCACCGTTTAACGCACGTTATGCCAGCAAGGAAATGCAGTATATTTATTCTCCCGATTTTAAGTTTAAAACCTGGAGAAAACTGTGGATTGCACTTGCTGAGGCTGAAAACGAACTCGGGCTTAATGTTACAAAAGAGCAGATTGAAGAATTAAAAGCACATCAGGACGATATTAATTACGATGTTGCAAGGGAATATGAAAAAATGTTCCGCCACGATGTTATGAGCCACGTTCATGCATACGGCGAGCAGTGCCCGAATGCAAAGCCTATTATTCACCTTGGTGCAACAAGTTGTTATGTAGGCGACAATACGGATGTAATCACAATGCGTGAGGCTCTTCTTCTTATCAAGAAAAAACTTGTCAACGCTATTGCATCTGTTGCAAAATTTGCAGATGAATATAAATCTATGCCGTGTCTCGGTTTTACCCATTTTCAGCCTGCACAGCCTACAACAGTAGGTAAAAGGGCAACGCTCTGGCTTATGGATCTCGTTATGGATTATGAGGAAATCTGTCACGTGCTTGACACGCTTATGCTTCTTGGCTCAAAGGGCACAACAGGCACTCAGGCATCATTCCTTGAACTCTTCAACGGTGATCACGAAAAGTGTAAAGAACTTGACAGAAAGATTGCCGAAAAAATGGGCTTCAAGGCTTGCTTTCCCGTAAGCGGACAGACTTATGCAAGAAAACTTGATACAATTGTCTGCAATTGCCTTGCACTTATTGCACAGTCCTGCTGCAAGTTTTCAAATGATTTAAGACTTCTTCAGAATCTTAAAGAAATTGAAGAACCGTTTGAGAAAAATCAGATTGGCTCATCGGCAATGGCGTATAAGCGCAATCCAATGAGGTCTGAGCGTATTGCATCGCTTTCACGTTATGTTATGATTGATGCTTTGAATCCTGCTTGGACTGCGTCTGCACAGTGGTTTGAAAGAACGCTTGATGATAGTGCAAACAAGCGTGTTTCCGTTGCAGAGGCTTTCCTTGCTACAGACGGTATTCTTGATTTGTATATCAATGTTACAAGCGGACTTGTTGTTTATCCAAAGGTTATAGAGGCACGCCTTATGAGCGAACTTCCGTTTATGGCAACTGAAAATATTATGATGGATGCCGTAAAGAAGGGCGGCGACAGGCAGGAACTTCACGAAAAAATCCGTGTTCATTCTATGGCAGCAGGCAATGTTGTTAAGGTTGAGGGCGGTAAAAACGACCTTGTGGATCGTATTGCCGCAGACCCTGCATTTATGATGACGAAAGAAGAAATTCTTGCAGTTATGAAGCCTGAAAACTTTGTGGGCAGAGCGCCTGAGCAGACTGCTGATTTCCTTAAAGAAACAGTTCAGCCGATTCTTGATGCCAACAAAGACCTTCTCGGCATTGATGTTGAGATTAATGTTTAATATGTAGGGGTCGCCGTCTTCGACGACCCGAAAAGCGGGCAGATAGTATCCGTCCCTACGTAGGGGTCGATGCCTTCATCGACCCGTTCTACAATAATGTTAAACCCCCGCAGAAACTCAATGTTTCTGCGGGGGTTAATGTTTTATTCAAAATCATATAATTTCATTGTTTCAAGATTGCGGTATTCGTGTTTTTCATAGTAGCCGATAAGTGTGCCGCCATCATCTCTTAAAGCAACCATATAAACGTCTTTGTTTTCCTTTTCGTTTCGATAAGTATAAACAATGTTGTTGTCAGCGCTCTTTTTAAACCATTCAACTGTTTTTTTAATCATTTCATTTGATTTCTCGTTGTGGCAGTTCAGAAGGCTTGTGCCAATCAGCTTTCTACCGCCTGATTTGCCGTATCTTGTGATTGCTGCGGGGTTCATATAAATAATTTTGTGCTCTGAATTGCATATAACTACTGCACTTCTTTCTTGTTCAATAATACTTTTAAAATATTGTGAAAGTTCCATTTTGTTCTCCTTTACTGTAGCCTTGTGGTTATATTGCTAATTATACCCTGTCTTTTTTCTGTTTTCAAGTTCAAAAATCATAACGATAAATCCTAAAATCATCAGCACCGAAAATGTTAAATTTACGCTTGAGAATTCAAATATACTGTTCGCATAATTTGAAAATACTTCTGTTTCGCTTGGAAAAATCAGCAGCAGAATTCGGCAGACTGCATATGACAGCCCGCCGTGCACAATTCTTGATACAAGGAATTCAAGATAATTCATACCTGCTTTTGCGATGAACGGTAATAATTGTAAATGAATACAAAATCCTGAAAATGCGAGGAAAAAGGCAATTTCGGGCAGGTTCAGATTTTTGGCATTATGCGAAATTCCGAAAGTGATTTCAAAAACGGGTAAAAGAATTTCAGGCGGATTTATGATGTTGTTCAGCGCTGAAAACAAAATAATGAACGCACTTATATTCAGCACAGCGCTGATTGATTTCTGTACACTTGTGTTCAGCGCATCGGCAGTGTTTTCGTTATAAAAAGAAAGTTCCGTATTTTTGGGCGTTTTGCCGAAAAAACCTGTTGCAACGGCAATTATAAGTGCTGACATTGTGGAAGATGCAAACAGAATCACTCCCTGCTGCTGGCTGCCCAGCATGGAATATCCGACAGCATTTATTATAAACGCAACGCCGCCGTTTACGTTAAATAAAAGCAGGCGTTTTGCAGTTCGTTTGTCGATATCATTATTTTCAAGCAGTGCGTTTGTTAATACTGCACCTGTCGGGTAACCGCCGAGCAGACCAAAGATTATTGCCCCTGCCGTGCATTTAGGCAGTCTGAAAACTTTTTCGGTTATCGGTGCAAGCAGTTTTTCTATCGGTGCAGAAATTTTTGATACGGTTATAAAATTGAATAAAATAAGCAGCGGCAGCAGGCTCGGTATAATAATTTTTTCTGCTATTGCAATGCCGTAAACTGCTCCCTCCTTTGCTTTGTCCGAAAATATGATCAGCACACCTATTATAATAAGTATAAATATAAGCAAAATATTGTTTTTTGAGTTTTTCATAATACCACCTATATAATTCATATAAATTAATGGTGATTTTATGAAAAAAAAGAGCGTGAAAAAAACAACTGATTTTCCTTTTGAATATTATACGGGTCAGCCGAGGCTTGAATTTTACGGTACAGATGAATGTGTTGTAGACGGTTTAAAGTCGATTATAAAATATTCCGCCGATGAAATTGTTTTGAATGTCGGTAAAATTGCCGTTAAATTTCTGGGCAGTGATCTGCATATAAATTCTTTCTCACCTGAGGGTGCAATTGTAAACGGCTTTATTCTGTCTATGGAGTTTGTGAGCAATGATTAGCATAATCCGTTGGCTTTTAGGATATGTAAAATTTACATTTCTGAATGGATTTACAGAGGGATTTATAAATGACTGCTTTAAAAATAATCTGAATATCAAGGATATTGCTGAAACTGAAAACGGCATAACCGCCTCGGCTGATATCAAAACATATTTTCGTCTTCACCGAATTGCGTTCAGGCACGGTGGCAGAGTGAGCGTTGTTAAACGAAAAGGACTGCCGTTTTTCCTGCATCCGCTTAAAAATCGGTGGGGAATTCTTGTCGGTATGGCATTTTCCGTTTTTCTTATATCGTTTATGGGAGGCTTTATCTGGAATGTAACTGTTGTCGGTAATGACAGAGTTACCGATGCGAAAATTGTTGATTACCTTGCTTGTAATGGTTTTAAAACAGGTATGCGCTGGAGCGATACGGATAAAGAAAACCTTGAATTCGGCGTTATGGCAGAATTTGATGAGGTCAGTTGGATATCCATTAATAAAATCGGCAGTCTTGCCCTTGTTGAAATCAATGAAACACGTGATAAGCCGAGTATAACTGATGACAGCAAAATCACTAATGTTGTGGCAGAAGATGACGGGATTATTACACGTGTAACAGCACTCGGCGGCTGGAGTCAGGTTAAAGCAGGCGATGCCGTTTCAAAAGGCGATTTGCTGATTTCGGGTGTGAATGAAAGCGAGGTTGATGAGAAAAATCATTTTGCTCATGCGCACGGCACAGTGCTTGCTAATGTAAATACAACACTCAGCCTTAACATCAGCCGTGAGCAGAAGGACAAGGATTTTTATAAATCGGCTGAGTATAAATCACTTTTCTTTTTCGGCATTAAAATTCCGCTTTATCTGAAAGCAGAGCAGGGTGATTTTGATGAAAATGTTTCAAGGGCAAGTTTTGTTTATAATAATTTTCGTTTGCCGATTGGTATTGAAACAAAAAAATGCGAATACTATAATGTAATTTCAAATCGACTTAGTGATGAGACGCTTGAGGAACTGGCACGCAGTGAACTTGAAAAACTGAAAGCGGATAAACTGAAAAATGCTGAAATCATCAGTGAAAATGTTGAGGTTGAGATGCAGGACAATGTCTGCATTATTACAGGTTCATACAACATTGTAAAAAATATCGGTGTGGAGCAGGAAATTTTATTTGAAGATGAATAAATCCCCTTGAAAGTGGATTTTATATGTGCTAAAATGACTTCGATAAAATTGCAATGATATAAAAATGTAAAACAGGAGGTATAATTTATGCAGATGACTTTCCGTTGGTTTGGAAAGGAACTTGACACAGTATCTCTTGAACAGATTAAGCAGATTCCTAATGTTACGGGTATTGTGCCTGCTCTTCACGATTTGCCTGCGGGTGAGGCGTGGATGATGGACAGAGTACAGGCTATGTATGACGAAATTACTGCTGCAGGGCTTTCAATGGAATGTATTGAAAGTGTTAATGTTCACGAGGATATTAAAATCGGTCTTCCGAGCCGTGATA
This sequence comes from Eubacterium sp., assembly GCA_014465955.1. GTDB lineage: Bacteria > Bacillota > Clostridia > Oscillospirales > Acutalibacteraceae > Eubacterium_R. Next base: position 15,355 of record JACTVT010000003.1, read on the forward strand.
AGTATATTGAAAATTATAAAACTTCAATCAGAAATCTGGCAAAAGTCGGTGTAAAATGTATTTGCTACAATTTTATGCCCGTGTTTGACTGGACTCGAACAGACCTTTATATGCCTCTGCCTGACGGCTCAACCTGCCTTTGCTACGACGGTAAGCAGGTTGAGGGCAAATCACCCGAGGATATGTTCAAGGAGATTGACGACAATTCAAACGGTTATGCCATGCCCGGTTGGGAAAGTGAAAGAATGGGCGAAATCAAAGACCTGTTTGAAAAATACAAGGGCGTTACAGCAGATGATTTGTGGGCAAATTTAAAGTATTTCCTTGAGGCAATTATGCCTGTCTGTGAGGAATGTGACGTTAAAATGGCAATTCACCCTGATGATCCGCCGTGGAGCATTTTCGGTTTGCCGAGAATTATTACGGGCAAAGATGCACTCAAAAAACTTCTTACAATGGTTCCGAGCAAGTATAACGGTGTAACGCTTTGCACAGGCTCGCTCGGTGCAAGTCCTAAAAATGATATGGTTGATATTATCAAAGACCCAGTTATAAGCGAAAGAATTTATTTTGCGCATCTTCGTAATGTTTCCATAAATGATCAGTGGTTTAATGAAACATCGCACGAAAGCAATGCGGGCTCGCTTGATATGTATGAAATCGTTAAGGCTTTGCAGGAGGTCGGTTTTGACGGCTATATCCGCCCTGACCACGGCAGAATGATATGGGGTGAGGTTGCAAGACCCGGTTATGGTTTGTTTGACCGTGCCCTTGGCGTAAGTTATCTTAACGGACTCTGGGAAGCCGTAGAAAAATCATCAAAATAAAGTAGGGGGAGGGTCTCTGTGCCCTCCCGAAAAACACAATCACGTAGAGGCGGATACTATCCGCTCGCTTAAAACTAAAATACAGGAGCAATCAATATGACACATGAAAACTTAAAGGGCAGAGTTGCAGTTGTAACAGGCGGCGGCGGTGTGCTTTGCGGTGCTTTTGCCAAAACGCTTGCAAAGCAGGGCGTTAAAGTTGCTGTCCTTGATTTAAATGAAGAGGCAGCACAGAAATGTGCAGATGAAATTAATGCAGACGGCGGCACGGCAATCGCAGTCGGTTGTAATGTGCTTGAGCTTGAATCTATGCAGCAGGCGAGGGACATTGTTGCCGAAAAGCTCGGCACCTGCGACATTCTTTTAAACGGCGCAGGCGGCAATAATCCAAAGGGCACAACTACAAAAGACACGCTTGAAAAAATCGACCTTGTTCAGAAAGACGAAAATATCAAAACATTTTTTGATCTGGATCCAAGCGGTATCAGCTTTGTTTTCAATCTTAATTTTCTCGGCACGCTGATTCCAACGCAGGTTTTTGCCCGTGATATGGTTGAAAAGGAAAATTCGTGCATAGTTATGGTAACTTCGATGAATGCTTTCAGACCGCTTACACGAATTCCCGCATATTCGGCGGCAAAAGCGGCTGTTAAGAATTTTACGGAATGGATGGCAGTTCATTTTGCACCGATGGGAATCCGTGTAAATGCAATCGCACCCGGCTTTTTCTCAACAAAGCAGAATGCGGCGCTTCTCTGGAATGAGGACGGTACACCGACCGAGCGCACAGGAAAAATTTTAAATGCAACTCCGATGAACCGTTTCGGTGAGCCTGAAGAGCTTGACGGTACACTTCTCTTCCTTTGCGATGAAACTTACAGTGGCTTTATTACGGGTGTAAATATCCCCGTAGACGGCGGCTTTAACGCTTATTCGGGTGTATAATTTATATTTTGGGCAGAGAGATAGAGAATCTCTTTGCCCGTTTTTTATATTATTATTGTATATGATGTTTTATTGTGATAATATATATTTGTAGGGGCGGGTCTCTGTGCCCGCCCGAAAATAATGGGTCGGTGATGGTATCGACCCAGACAAAGTTTAAATGTACAATCGTAGGGCGGGCTGCCCTCAGCCCGCCGAATTATAAAAGGAGAAATGATTATGAAATACGCAGTTATTGCAATCGTTGTTATTGTGGTGCTTCTTGCACTTTATATCGGTAAGACTTACAATTCGCTTGTAAAGAGCCGAAACACGGTTGAAGAGGCTTTTGCCACGATGGACGTTTATCTTAAAAAGCGCTGGGATCTGATTCCGAATATTGTTGCTTCTGTTAAAGGCTATGCCAAGCACGAGGCGGAAACACTTGAAAAGGTTGTGTCTTTAAGAAACGGTTATCAGAATTTATCTGCTGATGAAAAAATCGAGGCAAACAAGGAACTCAGCAAGGGCATTGCAAGTATAAATGTTGTTGCCGAGCAGTATCCCGATTTAAAGGCAAATGAAAACTTTCTCAATCTTAACAATCAATTGCAGAAAAACGAAGAAGATATTGCAAACGCAAGGAAGTATTACAATGCCGTTGTTAAAAAGTACAATAATAAAGTCGAAATGTTTCCGTCAAGCATTGTTGCATCAATGTTTAAATTTGCAAGAAAAACGATGTTTGTTATTGAAAATGAGGCTGAAAAGCAGGCAGTTAAGGTGGAATTTTAATGAAAGCATTTAAAAAATCCGTATTCATTCTGCTTGCAGTTTTAATCGTTTTATTTGTACCGTTTTCGGCATTTGCAAATGATTATTCGTTCAAGCCGTATTATTTCAGCAGTTATGATGTTGAAATAAATGTTACCGAGGATAATATTTTGCAGGTTACCGAAAATATTGATGCAAATTTTAATCAGCCGAGGCACGGTATTTACAGAAATATTCCCGTTAAAAACAGTGTTCAGCGTGCCGATGGTACAACAGGCACAACCCGTGCAAAAATCTCTCATGTTCGGTGCAGTGATAATTATTCGTCTTCATTTGAAAACAGCAGTTACGTTATGCAGATTGGTGATGAAGATGTAACACTTACAGGCCCTCATCATTACGAAATTTCTTATGATTACAAATTCGGCAAAGATATTGCAGACGGTGCAGATGAATTTTATTATAATATCATCGGTGACGGCTGGGATACGTATATTCAGAATGTTACGTTTAAAATTACAATGCCTAAGGAATTTGAACCTGCATTGCTCGGCTTTTCATCAGGTGCATACGGCACGGAGGGCACTGATAAAATTGAGTATTATGTAAACGGCAATGAAATTTCAGGCAGGCTCACAAGCGATTTGGCCCCGTATGAGGCTTTCACGGTGAGGCTTGAACTGCCTGACGGATATTTTTATTTCAATGAGTCGGCACATATGGCAAGGCTTGCTTTGATGATTGCAATTCCTGTACTTTGCCTGTTGTTTGTTCTTCTGATTTGGTCAAAATTCGGCAAGGATAAAAAGGTTGATGAAATTGTTGAATTCTATCCGCCCGAGGGTATGAGCAGTGCCGATGTTGCATTCTGGTATAAGGGCGCATTCACAAATCAGGACGCCGTTCCGCTTTTGATTGAACTTGCCAATGAGGGTTATATAAAAATCGGCAGCGGCAGGCGCAGAAATGATTATGTTATTGAACGTGTAAAAGCGTATGACGGCAGTGATGAAAACAAGCATATTTTCTTCAGCGGACTGTTTGAAAACGGCAGAAAAACCGTCACGGGTGATGACCTTGAAGAAAAGTTTTATACTTATCTGAATCGGATTACTGTAAATTACAGTTCGTTTGAAAACAGGCATCGTGTTTACAGTTCATCATCACTTGCGCTGAGAGTTCTTTGCTGGGCTGCTTCAATTATCTGTTTTGCTCTGAATATATTTATTTTTATCGGCACTTTCGGCACGGTTGATAAGGTGATTGCCTTTGCAGTCGGTGAATTGATATGCTTTATTGCGTTTATTACGGCATTTTTTGTGCGAAAAAGAACAGATGAGGGGCATATGAATCTGCAGAAAATCAAGGGCTTTAAAATGTTTCTTGAAACTGCTGAAAAAGAGCGCCTTGAAACGCTTGTTGATGAAAACCCCGAGTATTTTTATGACATTATGCCGTATGCCTATGTTCTCGGTGTGTCTGATAAGTGGATGAAGAAATTTGAAAATATTGCCATAAATCCGCCTTCGTGGTATTATGGCTATAATACTTTCACGTTCCACACAATGTATCATTTTATGAACAGCACTGTCAGAAACTGTTCCGAGGCTATGACGTCTGTGCCGCAGACCTCGTCAAGCGGAGGATTTTCAGGCGGCGGCGGTGGCTTCTCGGGCGGCGGCTCCGGCGGTGGCGGCGGTGGCAGTTGGTAAAGTTTGCAGTCGATATCATCAGCGACATGATTCGGCAGTCTGAGGGCAGACCGCCCTACGAAAATGAATAAAGAGCACAGAAACATTAAATTTCCGTGCTCTTATTTTTTATTCTTTATCACCATTCAAAAAAGCATATCGCAGTTCATTTGTATCGGCTGTTTCGCCTGCATAATTTTTGATATAATCAAGCATCGGGTCAATTTCGTCAAAAACCCCAATCAAATCAAGTGACTCTTTTTTGAGAAAGTTTTCTTCAACCGTTTTATTCAGCATATGAATCATATCGTCATAAAAACCGTGTGCGTTGAAAATAACGATTGCCTTTTTGTGCCTGCCGAGTTGTTTTAATGTATACACTTCAAAGAATTCTTCAAATGTGCCGATACCGCCGGGGGCAATAATAAAAGCGTCGGCGTGGTCTTCCATATAAGTTTTACGCTCTGCCATTGTTTCGGTGTGCATAAATTCCGTGCACTTATCATAGAGCACGTTATATTGCTTCATAAAATGCGGCGCTACGCCTAAAATATAACCGCCGCCGTCGTAAACACCACGTGCAGATGCGCCCATTACGCCCGTGCTTCCGCCGCCGAACACAAGCCCGATACCTTTTTCAGCCATTTTCAGGCCCAAATTATAGGCTGATTTTATATATTTATCTTCAATAATATCGCTTGATGCGCCAAATACGCAAATGTTCATAATGATCACCTTTACATCTTTTTGTTTATTGTAAAATACAGTATATTATCAGTATATCAAAAATAAAAAAAATGTTCAATAATAATTAAAATAAAGTTGAAATGAGAATATTATAGGTATATAATATTCCCGAATAAATTTCAGGAGGTTATTTTGTGAAACCTTTTATGGATAAGGATTTTCTGCTGGATACTGAATCGGCACGTCTTCTTTTTCACGATTACTGTGAAAATCTGCCGATTTGTGATTACCACTGTCACCTCAGCCCGCAGGAAATTTATGAGAATAAACAGCCTGCCGATATTGCCGAATTATGGCTCAAGGGAGATCATTATAAATGGCGTGCAATGCGCTCCTGCGGCGTGCCCGAGGAATACTGCACGGGCGATAAATCGGGCAAAGAAAAATTTGAAAAATTTGCTTACACGCTTCAATACGCAATCGGCAATCCGCTTTATCACTGGGCACATATTGAACTGCAGAAATATTTTGATATAGATACTCCGCTGTCAGCAAAAACGGCAGATGATATTTATGAGCGTGCCAATAAGGCGATTGAGCAGGGAGATTTCAGACCGCAGAGTCTTATTATGAATTCAAATGTTAAGGTTGTCTGCACAACCGATGACCCGATTGATGATTTGAAGTACCACAAACTTCTTAAAAATGTTAAAGATTTCGATTGTAAAGTTCTGCCGTCTTTCCGCCCAGATAAGGCGCTTAATATTAATATTGACGGTTTTGCCGATTATATTAATGCACTTGAAAAAGCATCGGGCATTGAGATTAATTCGTATAAAGACGTTATTACGGCACTTCTTGATAGAGCAGATTATTTTGATAAGGCTGGCTGCCGTGTTTCGGATCAGGCTTTTGAGCATATTCCGTATGAAATTGCAGATGATGATACCGTAAATGTTATTTTCCAAAAGGCAATGAACGGTCAGGCAGTGACTGCAAAAGAGGCAGATATTTATAAAACGCCGATTCTTCTTGCGCTCGGTGAAAAGTATCACAGCCTTGGCTGGACAATGGAAATTCATATCGGCGCAATGCGCAATAATAACACGGCGATGTTTCATTCACTCGGCGCAGACACAGGCTTTGATTCTGTCGGCGATGATAATATTGCATATAATTTAAGCCGTTTTCTTGATGCACTGAATGTTAAAGGTAGGCTGCCTAAAACGATTTTGTTTAATCTTAATAATAAAGACAACATTGTGCTTGCAACTATGCTCGGTAATTTCCAGAGCAGTGAGGCAGAGTCTAAGCTGCAGTTCGGTCCTGCGTGGTGGTTTCTTGACACGCTTGATGGTATGACCGACCAACTTAAATCCCTTGGCAACCTCGGTGTGCTCGGCAAATTTGTCGGTATGGAAACGGATTCCCGTTCGTTCACATCATACGGCAGGCACGATTATTTCAGGCGTATTATGTGCCGCCTTATCGGCAGATGGGTTGAAGACGGCTGGTATGCCGCAGATGACGAAATGCTTAAAGAAATCGTGCAGGGCATTTCCTTTAACAATGCAATGAAATATTTTAATTTTTAATCTTCGGAGGACATTATGGAACTTAATTTAAGACCGAAAAATGAGTGTATGTTTGATGAAATTTCGCTCGGCGAGATTATGCTTCGTCTTGACCCGGGTGAGGGCAGAATTAAAACCGCCCGTTCGTTCCGTGCATGGGAGGGCGGCGGTGAATATAATGTTGCCCGTGGACTTCGCCGCTGTTTTGGTATGAAAACAGGCGTGGTTACTGCATTTGCCGAAAATGAAATCGGTTATCTGCTTGAAGATCTGATTCTTCAGGGCGGTGTGGATACTTCTCTTATCAAATGGGTGAAGTATGACGGCATTGGCAGAACAACACGCAACGGTATTAATTTTACAGAACGCGGCTTCGGTATCAGAGGTGCGGTAGGCACATCTGACAGGGGCAATACTGCTATCAGTCAGTTAAAACCCGGCGATATTGACTGGGATTATATCTTCGGCAAACTCGGCGTTCGCTGGCTTCATACAGGCGGTATTTATGCCGCTCTTTCCGAAAATTCGGCACAGGTTGTTATTGAGGCGGTCAAGGCTGCTAAAAAATACGGCACAATTGTTTCTTATGACCTTAACTATCGCCCGTCACTCTGGAATGATATCGGCGGTCAGGCAAAAGCGCAGGAGGTTAATAAGGAACTTGCAAAATATGTTGACGTTATGATTGGCAACGAAGAAGATTTTACGGCCTGCCTTGGCTTTGAGGTAGAGGGCAACGATGCCGACCTTAAGGAACTGAATATGGACGGTTATGTTAAAATGCTCGGCGAGGTTTGCAAAGCTTATCCTAATTTCAAGGTTATTGCAACCACGCTCCGCACTGTTAAAACTGCTACAGTAAATGACTGGAAAGCAATCTGCTATGCAGACGGCAGGGTTTATAACTCAATCGAATTCCCTGCACTTGAAATTCTTGACCGTGTCGGCGGCGGCGACAGCTTTGCATCAGGTCTTATTTACGGACTTATGACTTATGAAGATGCACAAAAGGCAGTTAATTACGGCGTTGTTCACGGTGCACTTGCCATGACTACACCGGGCGATACCTCAATGGCGTCACTTAAAGAGGTTGAGGCTAAGGTGAACGGTGCTTCTGCCCGAGTTCAGAGATAAAACCGTGTCTTTTTCCGTTATACTGCGTTATCGGCAAAATTCCGCTCGGTCACATACAGCACGTATGCTCCCGTCGACGAAATTTTCCCTCTGCCTTGTCTAACGAAAAAATCCATCGGTTTTAGTGTTATCGGAAAAATAAATAATATTGTAGGGGACGATACCCTTATCGTCCCGTAAAATCCAAAAAATCTGTAGGGCGGTCTGTCCTCAGACCGCCGTATAATCAAAAAATCAACAGGAGAACAAACTATGTCAAATAAAATTGAAACACTTGCAAAAATTCAGGAAGTCGGCATTGTTGCCGTTGTTCGTGCAACATCAATTGAACAGGCTGAAAAAATTACAGATGCTTGTATCGCAGGCGGCGTTGCCGCTATTGAACTTACATTTACCGTGCCGCATGCAGATAAGTTGATTGAGGCTATGAGAGAAAAATACAGCAGCGGCGAAATCATTATTGGTGCAGGTACAGTTATGGACGCTGCTACTGCAAGAATTGCAATTCTTGCAGGTGCTGAATATATTGTTTCACCTTATTTTGACCCTGAAACAGTAAAAACCTGCAACCGTTACGGAATTCCGTCTATGCCGGGTATTTATACACCGACCGAGGCTGTTCACGCAATGGAATGCGGCGCTGACGTGCTTAAGGTATTCCCCGGTGATATTGCAGGTCCGTCATTTATTAAAGATATTCACGGCCCTATTCCTAACGCAGTTATGATGCCGTCAGGGGGCGTTGATGTTGATAATGTTAAGGACTGGATTAAAGCAGGTGCAATTGCCTGCGGCGCAGGTTCATCGCTTATCGCAGGCGCAAAAACAGGCGATTATGATAAAATTACAGAAACAGGAAAACTCTTTGTTCAGCGTATTAAAGAGGCACGTGCCGAAATGGCAAAATAATTGTTGACAAGCGGTATGAAAATTTATATACTATGAGTACAAAGGGAGTAGCTTGCACGAACATTCGTGTTTCTCAGTCGTCATTACGATTTTTATAATCCGGCTTTGTAATGAAATAGCGAGACTTTGCTGTTATAGATAATGGCAGAGTCTCTTTTTATTTTAATTTCTGCTCTGTTTGGCAAAAATATTAATATCAAAACTATTGAAATGAGGAAAAGAGATGACATTCAGTGAATTGATTATGTTTGCCGTTAAACTTCTTGCGGGCACAGGTGTATTCCTTGTCGGCGTGCATTTGCTTACGGTTAATATTGAACAGTTAGCAACAGGTAAAATTAAAGATTTGTTTTCAAAAACTGCCGATAAAAGGCTTGTAAATGTGGGTGTCGGTGTAGCATCAACTGCTTTGATACAGAGTTCGGGTGTTACAACTGTACTTATTGTCGGTTTTGTTAATGTTGGAATAATGAATCTGTATCAGGCAACAGCAATGATTATGGGTGCAAATATAGGTACAACCATTACGGCACAGATTGCTTCGCTCAGCGCATTTCCGATAACTACTTATATTCAACTGCTTGTTTTTGTCGGCATTATGATGAGCATGGTGTGTAAAAAGGACGGCAATAAAAAAGCAGGAATGATTACAGCAGGTCTTGGCCTTATATTTATAGGTCTGTCGTTGATGTCAGATTCTATGAAAACAAACAAAGAGATGATTCAAAGCGTTTTTGAAACGGTTACAAATCCGTTTCTGCTGTTTTTAATCGGAATTTTTCTTACTGCGCTTGTGCAGTCCAGTTCGGCAATAACGTCGGTTATAATTGCAATGTCTGTAGCGGGTCTTACCATCGGTACAGGCGGAAACGAGGTTCTGTTCATCATTCTCGGTACCAATATAGGTTCGTGCGTTACGGCGCTTATGTCATCTGCATCGGCAGGAGCAAACGCTAAAAGGGCAAGTCTTATCCATTTTATGTTTAACACTTTCGGTTCAGTAATTTTCTTTGTAATTCTGATATGTGTTCCGCAGTTTATGGAAATTACTTTTGCAAAATGGTTTTCATCTCCTGCAACGCAGATTGCAATGTTTCACACATTTTTCAACGTTGTGTGCACAGTGGTTTTTCTGCCGTTCTGCAATGTGTTTGTAAAAATATCCGAAGTGCTTATCAAAGAAAAGAAAACCGTTTCTGTTACAAACCTTGATGAACGAATGCTGACCTCTCCGTCTATCGCAATTACGCAGATTGAAAAGGAAATGCTGTTTCTGTCAGATACGGCTATGGACGCTTTCAGAACGGCATATCAGTCTTTTGATAAGGCAGATGCATCATTTATCGAGTCTGCTCAAAAGCAGATTGCGGCGGCAGGTGAAATTTACAGCAGGGTGATAAGTTATCTCGTTCAACTTTCCGCTCAGAGCAATCTTGCCGACGAGCAGAGAATCGCTGATTTGCATAATAACCTCGGCGATATTATGCGTATTGCCGAAATTGCAGATAATTTTACAAAATATACTAAAAAGACTGTTGAACATAAACTTGAATTTTCAGATTCTGTTAAGGCAGAACTGCGCGAAATGGTGGGCAGTATAGAACGGCTTTATAAATTGACTTCTGAACTTATTTCAGATAAAAATTCAAATCTTCTGGTTGATATTGATTTTGAGGAAAATAAAATTGATAATTACAGAAAAAGGCTTATCAATGACCATATCAGAAGGCTGAATGAAGGCAAATGTAAGCCCGAAAGCAGCGGTGTGTTCATCAATCTTGTTTCAAATATAGAAAGACTTGGTGACCATTTAACGTATATTGCCTATACCGTTAAGTAGGGGGCAGTCTCTGCGCTATCCCGTAAAAATATATAAAAAAAAGAGCGGTAATTGCGATTGGCAATTTCCGCTTTTTTCAGTCTTTGTCCTTTGTATATGCAGGGTCTAAAGTGGCAAGTGTTCTTGCATACTGCACAAGCAAATCAAATATTTTTGACATTTAAAATACCTCCTTATTTCTTTATTTGCCCACATTATAGCACTATATTTTTTATTGTCAATACTTATAACGCAAAAATGGCATATATTCGTTAATATTGCATAAAAAGTATGATTATTTATTAATGATTATATATATTTTTATGGGCGTTTTGCACAAAAACAGTGCAATATATCTTATGCAACAAATAACTTTTTTGTTACGAATGATTTTATTAAATAATAATGAACGTTATGGCAACAACCGTAGGGTGCGATGTCCTCATCGCACCGAAAATAAAAGCACCGTGCTTCAGTCCACGGTGCTTTTTGCTGTAATTATTTTGTATGCTCGTCAAGAGTTAAATAATATGAACATAAAAAGTGCTCTTTGAAATATTGAACCTCGGGCAGGTTGATTTCGTCAATTTTTTCCTGCTGGGTTATGAGCGCCTTTTCAAATTCCTTGTTGCCCATTCTTGTCTCTTCAATACACTTTATCAGCGCATCTATTTTATCTGCCGCTTTAACAAGTACCCAGAGATCTTTGTCGCTTTCCTGCTTTTCAAAAAACGGCACATAGTCTTCTCTGAATTCATCGGGCAGCATTGCGAGCAGTCTTTCGCCTGCAATATGCTCAATATCCTTGTAAACATTTTTTATATCGTCGTTGTAATATTTAACAGGGGTCGGCATATCGCCCGTGATAACCTCGGTTGTATCGTGATACATTGCAATCAGAGCCGTTCTTTCGGCGTTATATGTTTTACCGAATTTTTTATTGCCGATAACTGCCAGCGCGTGCGCAATAACGGCAACGCTGTGGCTGTGTTCGGCAATATTTTCTTTACTGCTGTTGTTCATAAGCGACCATCGGTCAATAAATTTCATTCGGTTAACCATTGCAAAAAAATGATTATTCATCGCCTTTTTCTTCCTTTGCAATATTAATGCCGAGTTCGCCGAGTTGAATATCGTCAATTGTTGACGGTGCGCCGCTCATAAGTTCGCTTGCGTTCTGAACTTTCGGGAATGCGGTTACATCTCTCAGACTGTCTGCACCGCAGATAAGCATTGCAAGCCTGTCAAGACCGATGCCCATACCGCCGTGCGGGGGTGATGCATATTTGTAAGCCTCAACAAGGAAACCGAATTTTGCGTCAATTTCTTCCTGCTCCATTCCGAGCAGTTCAAACATTTTATTCTGCAAAGCGCAGTCGGTAATTCTCATTGAACCTGAGGATAACTCTGTGCCGTTTAAAACAAGGTCAAATGCTTTTGCACGAACTGCACCCTTGTCAGTGTCAAGATAAGGGATACACTCGTCAAGCGGCATTGTAAACGGGTGGTGCATAGCAAGCCATTCGCCTGTTTCTTCGTCATATTCAAAGAACGGCATTTCTGTAATCCAGAGGAAGTTCCACTTGTTTTCGGGAATAATGCCGAGCGTTTTTGCAACTGTTAAACGAAGTGCGCCCATAACCGAAAGTGCAAGGCTTGTTTTATCACTTACGATAAATACGCAGTCGCCTTTTTTTACGCCGAGTGTTTCGATAAGTTCTGCAAGTTCGCCGTCTTTCAGGAATTTGCTGAAAGAGCAGTTTGGTTCTGCGTCTGCCCATCTGATGTAGGCAAGACCCTTTGCACCGATTCCTTTAACGTATTCCGTAAGTTTATCAATCTTTTTTCTTGTGTATTCGCCTGCGGCATTTTCTGCAACGATTGCCTTAACGCTGCCGCCGTTTTCAAGCGCATTTTTGAATACAACAAAGTCCGTTTTGCCTGCCCATTCCGAAATATCCTGAATCAGCATATCAAAGCGTGTGTCAGGCTTGTCCGAGCCGTATTTGTTCATAGCGTCGGCAAAGGTCATTTTCGGAAGAGGGAAGTCAATGTCAATGTTTATTGTTTCTTTCATCAGTTTTTTGATGAAGCCCTCTGCCATATCCATAATGTCGTCAGTATCAACAAAACTCATTTCAAGGTCAATCTGTGTGAATTCAGGCTGACGGTCTGCACGCAAATCTTCGTCACGGAAGCAGCGCGCAAGCTGAATATATCTGTCAAAGCCCGAAACCATAAGTAATTGCTTGTAAATCTGCGGGCTCTGCGGCAGAGCATAGAATTTTCCGTTGTGAATTCTGCTCGGCACAACATAGTCACGTGCACCCTCGGGCGTGGATTTAATCATCATCGGCGTTTCAATTTCAATGAAATCGTTTGCATAGAAATATTCACGTGCAATCTGCGCAATTTTGTGGCGCATAATGATGTTCTTTGTGAGTTTTTCGTTTCTTAAATTGAGATAGCGGTATTTAAGCGTTGTTTCGTCGCCGACTTCATCTGCCTTTGCAATTTCAAACGGCGGAGTCTGCGCCTTTGAAATAATACGCAGTTCCGTAACTTCAACTTCAATTTCGCCTGTCGGAATATCAAAATTTTTGCTTTCACGCTCTTTAACAATGCCTTTGAGAGCAAGCACATATTCACTTCTTACAGACTGTGCTTTTTCAAAAATTGCCCTGTCAGTTTTATCGTTGAAAGAAATCTGAACGATACCCGTTTTATCTCTTAAATCAATGAAAATAAGGTTGCCGAGGTCGCGTTGGCGCTGTGCCCAGCCGAACAGAGTAACCTCTCTGCCTTCGTCTTTAAGAGCCAGAGTACCGCAGTAGTCAGATCTTTTTAATCCTTTTATAGTCTCCATAATGTATCTCCTGTAAAATCAGTCTTTTTTGTCAAGCCCGAAAAGAGAGCCGAAATCAAATGCTTCGCCGTTGATTTTAATGTCTTCAAGTTGTTCCGACAGAGTGATGTTGTAATAACTGCTAACAAACGTGGCAATTGCAATTTCGGTTTCTTCGCCGTTTGCCATATTTTTCAGTTTGGCAACGCCCTCTTCAATTTCATTATCGCCGAGAACAATTGTGTATTTAGCACCGAGTTTGTCGGCATATTTCATCTGGGCACGAAGTCCTCTGCCGTTTAAATCATACTGGCAGGCAAACCCTTCGGCACGCATATCTTTTGCGATTTCAACTGCTTTAAGCGTTGCTTTGTCGCCGAGTGCAACGATAAATAAATCAGGCTTTTCACTTTCGGGGAATTCACAGCCCTGTGCCTCCATAAGCAGCATAAGCCTTTCAAGCCCCATTGCGAAACCGAGTGACGGTGTTTTCTGACCGCCGAGTTCTTCAATCAGTCCGTCATATCTTCCGCCACCGCATACTGTACCCTGTGCGCCGATTGAATTTGAAACAAATTCAAAAACTGTTTTTGTGTAGTAATCAAGACCGCGCACAATCTGCGGATTTACCGAAAATTCAATGCTTTCGGCTGTAAGGTATTTTTTGACTGTCTCAAAGTGTTCTTTGCATTCGTCGCAGAGATAATCAAGTACAACAGGAGCGCCTTTTGCAATTTCAGAGCAGACAGGGGACTTGCAGTCCAGAATACGCATTGGGTTTCTTTCGAGCCTGTCCTTGCAGGTGTCGCAAAGGTCATCTTTTCTTGCGCTGAAGTATTCTTTGAGCGCCTTGTGGTATTCCGCACGGCATGTGGGGCAGCCGATTGAATTTATTTCAAGGCTTAAATCTTTAACGCCGAGTTCGTCAAAAACAGATTTTGCAAGGCTGATGATTTCAGCATCTGCAAGCGGACTCGGTGTGCCGAAGCATTCAATGCCGAACTGGTGAAATTCACGCAGTCTGCCTGCCTGTGGTTTTTCATATCTATAGCAGGACGTAAGGTAGCAGACCTTTTGCGGAAGTGCCTCGTTTGAAAGTCCGTTCTCAAGGAAAGAACGTGCAGCTCCTGCCGTTCCCTCAGGTCTTAATGTAATATTTCTTCCGCCCTTGTCGTCAAAAGAATACATTTCCTTCTGCACAACGTCTGTAGTGTCGCCTACACCGCGCTGAAAGAGTTCGGTGTGCTCAAACACGGGCGTTCTGATTTCTTTGTAGCCGTATTTGCCTGCCACATCAAGGCAGGTGGCTTCTATATATTGATTTTTGTGTACTTCTTTCGGCAAAACATCTTTTGTGCCTTTAATTGCTTTGGTAATTAATGCCATATCAAATCTCCATTAAAAAATTTTCGGGCAGGAAATTTCTGCCCGAACAGTTTTCGTTTGCTTAGGCAAAGGCAATCAAATCCGAACACGGTTTAAAATGGCTGATTTGCCCTTACTCTTTGTTAAAAATACTCGGAATACGAAAGTATTCCTGCGTTTTTGTGCCTTTGTTTACGGATTATAACGTGGGTTTACAATTTCTCTCCATTCAAAATCGCCTCTTTCAATACCTCTGACAAGCGCTTCGCCTGTTGCAATATTTGTAGCAAAAGGTATATTGTGAACATCACAAAGTCTTAACAAATCGTTATCATTAGGTTCGCTTGGTTTGGCCGTAAGAGGATCTCTGAAAAAAATAAGCAGGTCGATTTCGTTGCATGCGATTCTGCTGGCAATTTGCTGACCGCCGCCCTGATTGCCTGCAAGAAAGCAGTTGATGTTAAGACCTGTTGCTTCATGAATAAGTTTACCTGTGGTGCCTGTGGCGCAAAGTTCGTGCCTGCTCAGAATTCCGCAGTATGCAATGCAGAATTGAACAAGAAGTTCTTTTTTTGCATCGTGTGCAATAAGTGCAATATTCATATGGTTCCTCCGTTCTTAATATTTTTTATTTATTGTTTAAACAAAAATATATCATAAAATATAAATTTAATCAATATAAAATCTTAAAATAATATAACAATTTAAACTGTTAGTCAAGTAAAGTGCCTGTTTTCTGTGCAGGAACTTCATCAGTATTGTTTGAATAATAGTAATCTATGATAGAAGATGTGATTTCGGCGGTTGATGTACCCGAGCCTGCAAGTTCGATAGCAGATGCAATTGCAATTTCAGGTGTATCATACGGAGCAAATGTGATAAGAAAACCGTTGTTTACTTTTTGTCCGTTTTTAATAACCTGTGATGTACCTGTTTTGCAGGCAACATCAACATCAAGTTTGCTGAAAACAGAAGCAGGCGCGCCGTTTGTGGCAACGAGCCTCATACCCTCGCGTACGATTTTGAAAGTGTTGTCTGAAATGGGCAGATCATCGGCAACCACAGAGCCTGTTTCTTCAACAGAGCCGTTTTTGTTGTTGATGATTGCTTTAACAAAGTGAAGTTCATATCTTGTTCCGCTGTTGGCAACGGTTGCACAGTAGTTTGCAAGTTGAAGCGGTGTAAACAGGTTGTCAGACTGACCGATACCGCTTTGAATTGTATCACCCATCTGCCATTTTTTATTATATCTTTCGGCACTTGCAGGTCCTGCAAGAACACCTGCCGCCTCGCTTATTTCAACGCCTGTTTTTTCGCCGAGTCCGAACATAGACGCATATTCGTTCATTTTTGAAATTCCAAGTCTGTCGGCACAGTTATAGAAGAAAATGTTGCAGGAATCACGAAGTGCGGTTCTTACCGTTTCTCTGCCGTGTGAATTCTGGTTAAGACACTGGAATGTGATGTCGTAGTATTGAAACAGACCGCGGCACGTGAATGTGGAGTTCTCGTCAATTATGCCTTCTTCAAGTGCAGCGCATGCCATCATTGGCTTAAAGGTTGAGCCGGGGGCATATGTGCCGAGTGCAAATCTGTTCCACAGGGGAGTGCGCTTGTTTTTTGCAAGTTGATTGTAATTATCATAATAATCATCAATACTGTATGTAGGATATGATGCGGCGGCAAGCAGGTCGCCGGTGTTTACGTTTTCAACGACTACTGCGCCTGCACCCTCGCTCAGGCTGACTTCGTCGCATGTTTCTTTTAATTTCTGCTGTGCCAGAAGTTGTAAATCTTTATCAATTGATAAAACAATTGTGTTGCCTTGAACGGGATTTTTAGTGATTTCTTCGGTTACATTTCCGTCATTGTCAATTGTAATTGTCAGTTCGCCTGCGACTCCGCGCAGTTCAGGTTCCATAGCAGCCTCGATGCCGCTTTCACCGATAATGTCATTAATTCCGTAACCGCTGTCTTTCAATTCTTTATATTCGTCACCGTTGATTTTTCTTACAGTTCCGAGAATGTGCGGCGCAAGTTCGGGATTAACATATTCACGGTATGATGTTACCTTAACGTTTGCACCACGGTAGGCTTCTGTATTCTCTTTAACGGCGGCAACAGTTTCATTGCTTACATTTTCTGCAATGATAACAGGGTTTTCAATTGAGAATAAAAGGCGGGTCAGTTCATATCTTACAGCGCCGATTTTAAGTGCAGTCGCTTTGTCCAATCCCTGAAGTCCATACTCTTCAACCATTGCGTTAAAACAGTTTTCGGCAGTAGCGTATTTTTGCAGATTGAACATATCTTTGCTTTTCATTTTGGTGATTTCGTCTTCATTATCCGTAAAATAAACAGTATCGCCGTAAAGTTCAAGCGGCAGATTGTTTACTGCCTCTTCTCCGTTTTTTTCAAAAAGATTTAAAAGATTGATAATGATTTCATTTCTTTTGTCGTTTTCATCTTTTGAAGGGAAAACGGCGGCGTCAAGTATAATGGAATTTCCGTTCCTGTTTGTGACGAGAGGATTGCCGTTTCTGTCTACAATTTCGCCCCGGGCAGGCTCAATCGGCACGGTATATGTGCGAACGGCATTGTTTTGTGATACGTAGTAATCGTGATTTTTTATCTGAATATCATATAATTCATAGCCAAAACCTGCTGTAATGGCTAATACAAGCACAAGTGCCAGAAATGTTCTTATACTGCTGTGCCTTGTTTTCACGGCAATTCTCCTTTCATAAATTTTTGTAATTAATCTTTTTTATAAATTGAAATCTTATTTTGTCAGTTTCTTTTTTATAGGCCTTGCGCAAAACCATACAGCGGGCATAATAACTGCCGTGTAAACTGCGCAGGGAAGATAGAATGAAAACAGTGTAAGTTCTGCACCGTTTACACCTTTTATGATGATAAAGAACAGCCAGTAAAGCAGGCTGTAAATAAATATTGCCGCAACAGAAAATACGGCTGCCGCAATAAATGTATCTCTTACGATATATGTTACTGCCATGGCACTTAATGAGCATACTATGCAAAGAAACACTGCATTAAATCCAAGGTGTACCGCCGATGTCAGATCCCACAGAATACCGCCGAAAAGGCCGAGCATTCCTGCAAAAAATTCATCCTCGCCCATACCTAAAATTATGCATACGGGTATAAGCAGAAAGCATCTTGCGCCCGCAATTTCAATTGTCAGCCCCGACGTGTTTTGAATAAGCGCCGTGAGTGCTGTTATTATAAAATAAACAATTGTTTTTGTAACCTTATTTTGATATTTCAAATCCATTATTCTTCACCCCAGCCGGTAAGAATCAGGCAGTTTGAAAGATTGTTTACATCAACGCCGGGGGCAATTACTGCATATGATGCAATTGATGAAACTTCATCGTCAATTTCTTCAACAGTGCCGATAATAAGACCCTTCGGAATTGTTCCGCTGATGCCGGCCGTTGAAATAATTGAACCGTATGTAACTGCTGTGGAAGAATCAAGATTTGCAAATTTGCATTTGCCGTCGCCAGCAAGTGATGCATCGCCTGTTACATAAGAAATTTCGCCTGAAACAATTTCATATGCAGAAACCGAAAAATCGGGGTCAAGTATAGTGATAACAACGCTGTAGGTGGGGTATGCCTTGTCAATTATGCCTACGATGTAGTTGCCGTATAGAACTGCATCACCCGCTTTAACTCCGTTTGCAGTGCCTTTGTTGATTGTGTATGAACCGAAAATATCAGCAGGATCTCTTGCCGTAACGGCAGCCTCAACAAATTGAAAATCAGGATTTTCCTCTTTAAGTCCGAGCGCATCCTTGTAAAGCGCATTTTGTTTTTGAAGATTGTTATAATCTTCAAGTTGGCTTTGCAGAGCACCTACCTGTTTTTCAAGTCCGTCAATTTTGTCAAGATATTCCTTATTGCCCGAAGCCTCGCCGAAAACATATGAAATACCGCCACTGATTTTTGATGCAACCCAGTTTGCAGGCGTAAAAACAGTGCCCACAATTGATGACTGTGCAGTTTCGCCTCGTCCGTTTGCGGCGCAGATAAGCGCACCAACAAGAAACAGCGCAATAATACCGACGGTTATTTTAAATCGCCTGCTCTTAAAAAAGTTTTTCATGGTTTATCGTGCCCTTCTCAGTTTCATTGAAGCGCCCATTGCAACGGCTTCAAGCGGGTGCTCGGGTGTGTAAACGGCAATGCCTGTTTCTTTTGCAATCAGTTCGGGCAGACCTCTTAAAAGCGATGTGCCGCCTGTTATGTAAATGCCTTTGTCAATAATATCTGATGCAAGTTCAGGAAGAGTAACTTCAAGTGTTTCTCTTATAGCTTCAATCATTTCGGCAACGGGTTCACGCAGAATTTCACGAACATCTGCCGATGTAATTTCAATTGCTTTCGGCAGTCCGTTTTCAAGGTTTCTGCCACGCACTTCCATTGCACCCTCGCCGTCATATTCGCCTGCCGAGCCTATTTTGATTTTAATATCTTCAGCCGTAACAGTGCCGATAAGCAGTGAGTGCTCTTTTTTCAGATAGTTTATTATTGCCTCGTCAAGCGCATTGCCTGCGGTTTTTATGCTCTTTCTTGCGGCAATTCCGCCGAGTGTAATAACGGCAACATCGCATGTGCCGCCGCCGATGTCAACAATCATAGAACCTGTTGCTTCAAATACGGGAAGTCCTACGCCGAGCGCTGCAGCCAGAGGTTCTTCAATCAGTTCAACCTCGCTTGCGCCTGCCGCACGCAGAGCATCTTCAACTGCACGCCTTTCAACTTCCGTTACACCGCTCGGAACGGAGATAACGGCTCTTGTTTTTGTGAAAACAGAACTTTTTGCAGAGCGGTAAATGAAATCGTGAAGCATATCAGCCGTCATATCAAAATCGGCAATAACGCCGTCTTTAAGAGGCTTAACGGCTACAATAGAACCCGGTGTTCTGCCAATCATTGCCTTTGCCTGCTTGCCTGTTGCAAGCACACGGCGTGTTTTAACGTCAACGGCAACTACAGACGGCTCGCTGATTGTAATTCTGCCTTTTCTATCGCAAATAAGGGTATTTTCTGTACCGAGGTCAATACCAATATCTTTTGTTAAAATCATTTTATATTTCTCTCACTTTCAACAGCATAATTTTAAAAACTGCCTATTTATCCATTATTAATTAGTATTATATATGAAATACTTTTATCGGGCAATATCAAAATGAAAATTTAACAAAATATTTTAATTATTGCAATAAAATGTAAAAAGGCGGACGCAATTCAACTGTCCGCCTGATAATGATTTATGACTGTTTTAACTCTGTTGTAAATGTGTATCCCTGTTCACGAATGTTATCAATAACTCTCGGCAGGATTTCGGCATTCGTTTTGCTCACGGCGTGCAGCAGCATAATTTCGCCGTTGTGAACCGAAGATACGATTTTGTTGTATGCAGTTTCGGGGTCGGGCGGGTTTGATGTGTCCCAGTCGGCATAAGCAAAACTCCAGAAAATGCTTTTGTAGTTCAGGCTTTGTACAATGGCAAGGTTCTGTTCGCTGAATTCACCCTCGGGGAAGCGGAATAAATTCATCTCATAAGCAAAATTTTCAGCCACATAATCGTGTAAAATCGTGATTTCATCTTTAACTGTTTCGGCGTCAACCGTTGTCATATTGTAGTGCCTGTAGGAATGGTTTGCCACAATGTGACCCTCGTTTATCATTCGCTGAACAATGTCGGGGTTATCACTTACATAGTCATATGTGCAAAAGAAAATTGCCTTTACATTCTTTTCTTTCAGTGTGTCTAAAATTGCAGGCGTGAAGCCGTTTTCGTATCCCTCATCAAAGGTAAGGCAGATGTTTTTGCCGTCTTCCAAAAGCCATTGGGCAGACAACTCCTGAAATTTATCCTGCAAATCAGTCGGGTCCTTCGGGCGCTGATGGTCTTTAATATTGCCCGGCCCCCATGTAATTGCATTTGTGTCGTAGCCTGTTAAATCAATGCCTATGCCCGTAACGTCGGGTGCAGTGTTTTCTACAGTCGGCGCATTCTGATTTTCTGTTGTTGTCTGTGTTGTTTCCGTTGTTGTATTGTTATTTTTTTCATTCGCCGAACAGCCTGTCAGCAAAAAGGCTGTTACAATTAACGTTATAATTATTTTTTTCATAAAAAAACTCCTCCCGCAAATATTTTTTGCAGGAGGAGAAATTATATAAGTGGTAGATTTTTTAAATGAATATATTAATTTTTTTCAGCCTCTTCAACGCTTTTCTGCTTTAAATATGCGTTGATAAAGCCGTCAATATCGCCGTCCATAACTGCGTTTATGTTGCCCATTTCAAAGCCTGTTCTGTGATCCTTTGCCATTGTGTACGGCATAAATACGTAAGAGCGGATCTGACTGCCCCATGCAATTTCTTTTTGGTCGCCCTTGATGTCCTCAATTCTTTCAAGGTTTTCACGCTCTTTGATTTCAACGAGTTTTGATTTAAGCATTCTCATTGCAACCTCACGGTTCTGGTGCTGTGAACGTTCAATCTGGCAGGATACTACAATACCTGTCGGAATGTGGGTAAGACGAACGGCAGATGAAGTTTTGTTTACCTTCTGACCGCCTGCACCGGATGCTCTGTAAACGTCCATTTTAATATCTTCTTCACGGATTTCAACGTTTACATCATCATCAATTTCAGGCATAACCTCAAGTGATGCAAATGATGTGTGGCGTCTGCCTGACGAGTCAAATGGTGACACACGGACAAGTCTGTGAATGCCCATTTCACCCTTTAAGTAGCCGTAGGCGTTTTCGCCCTCAATAAGGATTGTAGCACTTTTCAGTCCTGCAACATCGCCGTCAAGATAATCGAGCGTAGACACCTTGTAGCCGTGCCTTTCACCCCAGCGGTTATACATTCTGAACAGCATTTCAGCCCAGTCCATAGCCTCTGTTCCGCCTGCTCCTGCGTGGAAAGTGAGAAGTGCGTTTTTACCGTCAAATTCACCGCTGAGCAGTGTAGACAGTGTAAGATTTTCAATTCTTTTTTCAATATCGTCAACAGATGCAGTGCAGTCGTCAAGCAGGCTTTCGTCACCTTCTTCGTCTGCAAGTTCAATCATAACGAGTGCATCGTCAAAATCACTTTTTAAATCTTCATATGATGTAACTTTTGCTTTGAGTGATCCTGCTTTTTTCAGTGTTTTCTGGCTTTCTTCCATATTGTCCCAAAAATCGGGAGCAGCCGCTTTTTTGTCAAGTTCTG
This sequence comes from Eubacterium sp., assembly GCA_014465955.1. Lineage (GTDB taxonomy): Bacteria > Bacillota > Clostridia > Oscillospirales > Acutalibacteraceae > Eubacterium_R. Next base: position 37,163 of record JACTVT010000003.1, read on the forward strand.
CAATTTCCGATTTTACAAGGTCGATTGCAAGCGCCTCTTTTAAATTTTCAATCGGTTTTTCAGATTCAAGCAGTCTGAATTTCAAATTTTCAAATTCTAACATATATTTTCTCCTTTAAATGCGGGAAATATTATTTATAATTAATGCCTGTTCTGCAATATGCAGTTTTTACACAATAAAACCTCATTTGATTTATTCAATTATGATATTATATACAAATAAATAATCTTATGCAATAGTTTGAATTTATTTTTGTTAAAATATTATTAACTTATTTTTAATCATTATGTTGATTTTTGGTGCTATTATAAGTATAATATAAAAGATAAAAAACACAAGGAGTATTAAATGTTTTTATTTGAAAACGATAAATGCCCTGTATGCGGAGTATTGTTTAAGGCAGATGATGATATTGTTGTTTGTCCCGAATGCGGAACGCCTCATCACAGGGATTGTTACAATAAAACACATATTTGCGCAAATAAAAAACTTCACGGCACTGATTTTAAATTCAGCCGCAGTGCAGAAACTGCCGAGCCTCAGGAGCAGGAAGTAAAGGAAGAACCCAAGCAGGCTCTGCCTTTTGCCCCTGCTTACCAAAACAGTAATTCACCTGAGCAGATAAAACAACTTGTGAATGAAACCGTGCCTGAACAGGAGCATACGGAGGAAGTTACTGTAGACGGTGTTTCCGTTCTTGATGCGTCACAGGTTATCGGTACAAATGTAAGGTATTATTTGCCGAGATTTATTAAGAAAAAAGGTCTCAACTGGAACTGGGGCGCATTTTTCTTTGGTCCGCTTTATTATTTTTTCAGAAAAATGTATATGCAGGGCTTTATGTTTCTTGCTCTGAATTTTGCATCAAACGTTGCAATATCCGCTATTTTTAAAGAGCCGATTGCGGCAATGAGCAAACTGATAACGCCGATGATGAGTCAGGGAACGCTTACGCCTGAAAATGTGAATACCATTATGAATTCGTCAGAATGGCAGAATTATCTGCCCGTGTTTATAATTATGAACGCAGTTTCGCTCGTGCTTGCAGTTGTTATGAGCATCTGTGCAAACAGAATGTACAGAAAAAGAGTAGTAACTATTGTTAAAACTGTTGATGAAAAACTGAAGGACGGGGCGGATTTTGTTACTGTAAATCCTATGTTTATGGGGCAGGAAACAGATTTAAGCAAAGAAAATCTGAGAAAAATGTTTCTTGCAAAGCAGGGCGGAGTAAGTTGGGTTATGCCGATGCTTGTTTACGGCGCAATGTTTATGCTTACACTGCTTTAAAACGGTGATATAAGTAAATTTAATATATTTTTAGGAGGATAATGAAATGAAAGTAAGAAAGGCTATAATTCCTGCAGCAGGTATGGGAACAAGAGTTCTTCCTGCATCAAAAGCAGTACCTAAGGAAATGCTCAACATTGTTGATAAGCCTGCAATTCAGTATATTGTTGAAGAGGCTTTTGCATCGGGTATTGAAGAAGTTCTTGTTATCACAAACAGAAATAAGGGTGCTATTGAGGATCATTTTGACCACGCTTTTGAACTTGAAACAAAACTTGCCGGCAATGAAAGTAAGAAAAAGATTTATGAGGATGTTATGGAGTGTTCCAATTTCGGCAACATCTATTTTCTTCGTCAGAAAGAAACAAAGGGTCTCGGTCATGCTGTTCTTTGTGCTAAGAATTTTATCGGTGATGAGCCGTTTGCAGTTCTTTACGGCGACGATGTTATTTTATCCGAAACTCCCTGCACAAAGCAGCTTTGCGATGCTTATGAAAAGTACGGCAAGGGTGTCGTAGGTGTTAAGGAAGTGCCGGGTATGGCTATTACAAAATACTGCTCACTCAAAACAGAGCATATTGAAGATAACTGCTATAAGTGCACCGATATGATTGAAAAGCCGAAGCCTGAGGAAATTATGGGTAATTTCTCAATCCTCGGACGTGTTGTTCTTCCGCCTGAAATTTTTGATATTCTTGAAAAAACTCCGCTCGGTGCAGGCAATGAGCTTCAACTTACAGACGCTATGAAAACACTTGCACAGGATAAAGGCGTAGTTGCAGTGGATTATGAGGGCGTAAGATACGATATGGGCAATAAGTTCGGTATTCTTCAGGCAAATATTGAGGTCGGCCTTAAACACCCCGAAACAAAAGATGAACTTAAAGCATACTTAAAGAGCATTGCCGAAAAACTTGATTAATTTTATTTAACTTTGTGAGGGAAACTATTGGATAATTATAATTATACTTATGATAATCGTAATAGTGATGAGATGATGCGCCGCACCATGTATTTTCAGATGAAGGCGAAGCAGGAGAGAAAAGATATAAGAAAACTGGGCAATATTATGGGTATTGCCCTTACTGCTTATATTGTATTTCAGTTTTTAAGCGTTTCTTTGCTTGAAGCGTTTGACTTGATGGATGTATATGAAAATTCCGTTCTTTTTCAGTACGGCTTTACAATTATTGCTGTTGAACTTGTGTCTCTTTGCATACCGTTTGGTATAATGGCGCTTGTAAACAGAAAAAATTATGTAACGCCTGTTGTGCCGTCAAAAAAAATTAAAACGGGCAGTCTTTTGCTGTGGGTCGGTTTTGGTATGCTTTGCTGCATCGGCGCAGATTATATTGTGGGCATTCTGAATGTTATTTCGGAATCTACGGGATTTTCGCTTGAACAGCCGGAAATGCTTAGCCCCGATTCGTGGTTTGCCTGTGTTTTAAGCGTGCTTGCCACCGCCGTAATTCCCCCTGTTTGTGAGGAATTTGCAATGCGCTGCTGCGGTGTGGGCTTGCTCAGAAAATACGGCAAGAGCTTTGCCGTTACTGCCGTTGCAATGATTTTCGGTCTTGTGCACGGCAATATAATTCAGTTCATTTTTGCATCGCTTATCGGTGTAATTCTCGGCTATGTTACTGTTAAGACAGACAGTATTTTGCCTGCCATATTTATACACGCTTTTAATAACGGTATGAGCGTTGTTGTTGATGTAATTAATTTTGTACTCGGAAAAGATGTTGATGAAAATGCAACGGCTGTGCTTTTTATCTTCTGGCTTGTTTTCGGCGCAGTCAGCACGGTTATTCTGTTTATGAAAAAAGAATTCAGAAAAGATGTGCAGCCGCAAAGAGAACCGTTTTCAAATTCAATCGGGCAGAAATTAACGGCGTTTTTTGTATCGCCCGGAATGATAGTACCTTTCGCATTTTTCCTTATTTCAATATTTTCCACTATAAACAGGAAATAAATTGCTATGAATGAATTTATGAAAGAAGCCATAGAACTTGCAAAAATCAGTGCCGATGAGCTTGAAGTGCCCGTCGGTGCTGTTGTCGTTTTGAACGGTGAAATAGTCGGCAGGGGCAGAAACAGGCGTGAAAAAGAAAAAAATGCCCTGTGCCACGCCGAAATAGAGGCTATAAACGATGCATGTAAAAGGCTCGGCGGCTGGCGGCTTTGGCAGTGTGAAATGTATGTAACGCTTGAGCCGTGCCCTATGTGCGCAGGCGCCGTAATTAATTCACGAATAAAAAAAGTTACTTTCGGTGCATATGATAAAAAAGCAGGCTCGTTTGGGTCTGTAGTCGATTTTAATTCCCTGCCGTATAATCATAAGCCTGAAATTGTCGGCGGTGTTGATGAAGAAGAATGTTCTTTACTGCTTACGGATTTTTTTAAAAATTTACGTAAATCAAAGTAAATAGAATTCTCGATTTGTCTCCCTTGTTAAAGAAAGATTCCTCTGTCAGGGGAAATGTCAACGCAGTTGACAAAAGGGTAGCGTAGCAGGGGGACCACCATAGGTGGTGGAGGGATTTAATTATAATTCGGTAAAAAACGAGGTAAAAAATGTTATTAAGCCACGCTCAGATTATTGAAAAAATTAAATTAGATACAAAAGTGAATTTTGTCGCTTTTGTGCGCACACCGTGGCACGCTCTCGGCTGCAATGCCTCGCTGCTTAAGTTAAAAGAGCAGGGTGAAAAATTAAACGGTCTTGTTGTGCTGTCTGAAGACAGTTATGACCGTGAAAATCCGCTTCTTTCGGCAGATAATTTTAATGTGCTTGCCGATAATGAAATTGGTTTTGAATTGCTTTATTTTAATGGAAATGCGTTTTCGTCATCTACTGCTGATAACATAAAAATAAAATTGCAGTCCATGTCTTATCTTGCAAACCATAAAAAAGGTGCAAGAAGGATTTATGTGCTTAATCCGATGCATATTAACGATATTTTTGTTACACGGCTTAAAAAGATTGTGCCTGACAGTGATATTGTAAATATCGTGATTGATGAGGGTCTCGGCGTTTATATGCGCAGCGGCTTTAACTGGGCAGTGGAACAGTATCATAATACAAACAGTATAAAAGAATTTCTGCGAATGATTTTTGATTTGCAAAAGAAAAGGCTTTATGTGAAAAAATCCATAAAGCGCAGTGAGTACATAAATAACAATATTTTAATTGACAATGACGGCAGATTTGAAGAAAACAAGGGCATAACTACTTATTACAGGCGTGCAATTGACTGTGATAAAGTCAGTGGAGAAAAATACAGTAAGTATAGCGATTCTGTTGTGATTTCGGCTCAATTGTATTTTGAAGATAATCAGATAAAAAACAATGCCGATCTTGAACTTTATAAAAAAATCATTTCGGCACTTTCCGAAAAGAATATCGGCGTCGTTTTTAAGCCGCATCCGAGAGATAAGGATTTGAGCCGCTATGACTGCCTTGACTGTTTTGTTGATGCGGATAATACTGTATCACAGGAATCCATTCTCGCTTCGCTTGATGTTAAGCCCCGTGCAGTTCTTTCGTTTACATCAACAAGCCTTGTGACATCCCCGCTTTTTTACGGTGTAAAAACGGCTTCTTTGAACAGTCTTTTGCCTAAAGAAAATGTGCAATTAACTCTGTTAAATGAATTCTCTAATTTTAAAAAGGCATTTGAAAATGTAGTTTATATTCCCGATACGTCGGAACAGTTACTGCATTATATAAATGAATAATAAGAGGCTGCCTCACAAAAGATGAGGCAGTCCTTTTTTTGTGTGCTTGTTAATCTATGGAATAAGTGACAACTTTTCCGTCTTCATTTTCAAATTCCGAAGTGTCTTCGTTATTTTGTATTTCGCCTTCCTGCTCAATTTCAAGCGATGCGGAATTATCAGGCACTTCAATTTCGATTTCAGTAGCCGTGCCGTCACCAACTTTATAACTTTTGTAGTCCCTGATGTATTCTTTAATGTCTACATTTTCACCGTTAATAATAAGGTTGATACCCTCAAACAGTGCACCGTCTGTTGCGGCATTTGCCGTAACGGTTCCGCAAAGCAGGGCAGTAATACAGGCGGCCGCTATAAGCAGACCTTTAAATTTTATTCTTTTGTTTTTCTTTTCGCTCATGGCATAAATCCTTTCAAGTGTTTTGTCGGATGGGTGGATTTGCGAGAACGTTCTCTTGTATTTATTTGTCATTTATCCAGTCATCTCCTAAAATTTTTTTAATGTTTTGGCGTGCACGGTAAAGCCTGGATTTTACTGCGTTTTCTTTTATCTTTAATATTTCGGATATTTCCTTAATCGGCATATCTTCATAGTAAAAAAGATGAATTGCAATGCGCTCGTCTTTTGGCAGGGACATTACTGCATTGAATAAATCATAACTGAAATCCTCATCAAAGGTATACAGTTCTTTGTATTCGTTTAATGGTGTACTTTTTTTTGCGAAATTGGGATTTCAGGTGATTTTTGCTTTCGTTAACGCATAGTACGGTCAGCCATTTATCCATATGCTCATCATTTTCAAACGGCTTTTTATGATTCCAAAGTTTCAGAAATATATTTTGAAGTATATCTTCGGCATCGTCTCTGCTTTTTGTAAATGATAACGCAATTAAAAATAATCGCTGGTTGTTGCGTTCTACGCAGTTTGTAAATTCCTTTTCAGTCATTGCTTCACCACCGTGTTTGAAAGGTCCTTTCACTATAATAACAATGCAGAAAGGTAAAAGGTTATTTAGAATATAAAATAATTTTTGGGTGCGATATTCGCATTGTACTGCAAAATCGGCAATTCGAGAACTGCCCCTACGGAATTTTTTTTAATCTTTTGGCAACAATCGTGTCGCGGGTCGATGTGGGCATCGACCCCTACAAATTAAACGCCGTGGAAACATTAAATTTCCACGGCGTTTGATATTTATTATTCAATCGGTTTCAGATTTTTAAGGCTTATATCCATAATCGGTGCTGAGTGGGTAAGTGCACCGCAGGAAACGAAGTCAACGCCGATTTCGGCAATTTCTTTCAGTCTTTCTTTTGTAACATTGCCCGAACATTCTGTTTCTGCTCTGCCGCCGATGAGTTCAACGGCTTTTTTCATTGTTTCGTTGTCCATATTGTCAAGCATAATGATGTCAGCGCCTGCGTCAACAGCCTCCTGCACCTGCTTAAGTGTTTCTGTTTCAATTTCGATTTTTCTTACAAACGGGGCATATTCCTTTGCCATTGTAATTGCCTTTGTAATCGAGCCTGCCGCACCGATGTGGTTGTCTTTAAGCAGCACGCCGTCTGATAAATTATATCTGTGGTTTTTGCCGCCGCCTACCGTTACTGCGTATTTTTCAAACGGGCGCATATTCGGTGTGGTTTTTCTTGTGTCAAGCAAAACAGTTTTGTAACCCTCAAGCGCAGCGGCATATTCTTTGGTAATAGTAGCAATTCCGCTCATTCTCTGAAGATAGTTAAGACCTGTTCTTTCGCCTGAAAGAAGTGCCTTGATATCGCCGTAAATCACACCGATAACCTGTCCTTTTTTAACAAAATCGCCGTCTTTTACTTCTGTTTCAAAATGTGAATTTTCATCAAGCAGTTTGAATGTTCTTTCAAAAATGCCAAGTCCGCAGATAATACCGTCCTGCTTGCAGATTAAATCCGCTCTGCCGTTTTTGTTCTCAGGCATAACTGCGTTTGTTGAAACGTCTTCGCTTGTAATATCTTCCTTTAATGTGTTGAGAATATATTCGTCAACATTAATTTTCATTGTTACACCATTTATCATAAAAGGCTTTGTCCTTTCTTTTTATTTCGTTCATAATAAGTTCTTTGAATTCCTGTTCTCTTGCTTTTTTATCAGGGTAAGATGATAAATCTATGTCAGGAATACAGTCGAGTTTCTGCGGAATTTCTTCAGCAATTAAATCAGCGGCACGCTTTGAAAATACAAGGCTTTCAAGCAGACTGTTTGATGCAAGTCTGTTTTTGCCGTGAACGCCGTTGCAGGCAGTTTCGCCGACTGCATAAAGATGAGCCATTGATGTGCTGCCGTTAATGTCAGTCTTTACACCGCCCATCATATAGTGCTGACCCGGGGTAACAGGCACACGGTCCTTTGTAATATCATAGCCCTCGTCCATACAAGCCTCAAAAATATTGGGAAAGCGTTCCTTTGCCTCCTCGCTTGTCATAGTCGGCAGAGTTATGTAAACATGGTCTGTGCCGAATTTTTTCATTTCCTCGCAGATTGCATTTGTAACAACATCTCTCGGCTGAAGTTCGTCTGTAAATCTTTCGCCGTTTTCGTTGAGCAGAACGGCTCCTTCGCCTCTTACGCTTTCGCTGATAAGGAAGCGCCTGCCTGCCTTTTTGCTGTAAAGTGTTGTCGGGTGAATCTGAATGTAGTTCATATCCTGAAGTTCAATGCCGTGCTTCAGTGCAAGTGCAAACGAGTCGCCCGTGATATGAGGAAAGTTTGTCGAATTATGAAAAAGTCCGCCTATGCCGCCTGTGGCAAGAATTGTGTTTTTGGCAATTATAATGCCTGTTTCACCGTATTCATCTTCACATACAATGCCGAGGCAGTTGTTGTTTTCTTCCACAAGGTCAATCATCGTTGTCTGCGTAACAAATGTTATGTTTTCACGCTTCATTGCAATTGAAAGCAGTGTTGCCGTGATTTCCTTGCCCGTTTCATCCTTATGGTGCAGAATTCTGTTTCTTCTGTGCGCACCCTCACGTGTATAGTCAAAATTGCCGTCTGTTGCCGTGTCAAATTTAACACCGAGGTCAACAAGCGTGCCGATAACATCGGGCGATGATTCAATCATAACCCTTACACTCTCGGGATTGTTTTCGTAATGACCTGCCTTCATCGTGTCTTCAAAATAGCAGTCAAAATCGTTTATATCCTTTAAAACGCAGACTCCGCCCTGAGCAAGATATGAGTCGCATTCTTTCAAATCTTCTTTTGTAATAACAAGAATATCCTTATCTTTCGGCAGGCACAGTGCGGCAAAAACTCCTGCAACACCGCTGCCGACTATAACGATATCCGTTTTAATGCAGTTTTTTATATCCATATTATTTTGCCAGTTCCAACATTCTGTTAAGTGGTATTAATGCCTTTCTTTCGGTTTCACTGTCAACAACCACCTCGTTAAGATTGTTTTCAAGGCAGTCACAAACCTTTTGTAATGTAATTTTTTTCATATCTGCGCAGACAGGCATAGGCTCTGTAAACCAAAACTTTTTGCCAGGGCATTTTTCCTGAAGTTCATACAGTACACCTGTTTCGGTAACGATAATAAATTCATCATCATCGCATTTTTCGGCGTAATCTATAATTCCGCTTGTAGAGCCGATATAGTCTGCAAGTGCAAGCACATCCTTCGGGCATTCGGGGTGCATAAGCACCTTTACACCCTTGTGTGCGTTTTTGACAGCCATAACTTCTTCTTTTGTAATATCGTTGTGAATGGGGCAGAAGCCGTCGTTCAGAATGATATTTTTATCTGTATTTTCGGCAACGAATGAGCCGAGATTTTTGTCAGGTATAAAGAAAATGTTTTTGTTCGGCAGAGCGTTTACGATTTTAAGTGCATTTGCACTTGTAACGCATACATCCGAAACCGTTTTCAGTCTTGCAGATGAATTTATGTAGCAGACAACGGCAAGGTCGTCATACTTTTCTTTCATCTCAAGTACTTTTTCTTCGGTTGCCATATGCGCCATAGGGCAGTCTGCACTGCCGTCGGGCATAAGCACTTTTTTCTGAGGATTAAGAATTTTTGCAGATTCGCCCATAAATTCAACGCCGCAAAATACTATTGTGTCCGCCTTGCAGGATTTGGCGATTTTTGCAAGGTAATAACTGTCACCCACATAATCGGCAATCTCCTGAACAGAGCCGTCCACATAATAATGAGCAAGAATAACTGCGTTTTTTTCTTCTTTTAAATTGTTTATCTTTTCCGATAGTTTGTTCATATGTATATGTTCCTTTTAGAGATTATACTTATTTTAATATATAATTTATTCAGTGCTTTGTCAAGAATAATATCATTTTAAATTTATATTTATACATATTTATAAATTAATGTATAAAAATGTTGATTTATTTTTGCATTTTTGCTAATATCATTTTATATGGGAATTAAACTGCCTTTAATACGGTGATTTTATGAATGTAAATGTTTACGATTTTGACAATACAATTTATGACGGCGAAACGCTTGTCGATTTTATTCTTTATTATGTAAAAAGGGATATAAAAATATGGAAATATATTCCGAAACTGATTATTATTGCAATTAAGGATGCTACACATCTTTTTACGGTTGAAGAGGCTATAAAGGCGTATGCGTCTTTTTTAGAGGGCTATTATGTTAATCTCGGCGATGTAGAGGAAAACGTTGTCGATTTCTGGAATAAAAACGAGAAGAAAATCAAGCCGTGGTATAAAACAGTGCAGAAGGATACCGATATTGTCGTTTCAGGCTCTACGGATTTTATTCTTGATGAAATTATGAAACGCCTCGGTATTAAAAATTATGTCGGCTCAAGCATTGATAAGAAAACGGGCAAGTTCAAACGCCTTTGTTTTCTTGAAAACAAGGTAAAGATTTTTAATGAACTTTATCCCGATGCACATATCGAGAATTTTTATACCGACTCAATGAATGATAAGCCTATGATGGATATTGCCGACCACGTATTTTTTGTGAAAAAAGACAAAATTACGCAGATAAAATAACAGTTAAGTCAATTTGTATATTGATTTTGCCTGAAAATCCTGCTAAAATCATTATTTGCAAATTTTTAATATTGCAATTGATAAGGATAATATATTGCCGTGCCTTTTGCAGGTATTGGCTGACGCTTATATAAATTTTAAAAAATATTAATTCAGAAGTGTATTTTTGATGAAGAAAATTAAAATCAGTCCTATAAAAGTGAAAAGATTTTTTACTACATCCCGAATTATAATTGCAGGCTTTGCCGGCGTTATTATTCTTGGTGCAATCCTGCTTATGATGCCTTTTTCAAGCGCAGAGCATATAGTAACACCGTTTAAAGACGCTTTGTTTACGGCTGTTTCAGCAACATGCGTAACAGGACTTGTCGTTCGTGATACTGCCACATACTGGTCGCTTTTCGGTCAGATTATAATTCTTGTTATGATACAAATCGGCGGTATGGGTATTATAACTATTGCCGTGTTTTTTACACGCGTTATGGGCAGAAAAATCGGCATTATGCAGCGCACAACAATGCAGGAGGCTGTTTCTGCACCGCAGGTCGGCGGAATAGTGAAAATGACAGGCTTTATTATTAAAACTTCACTTTGTATTGAACTGATAGGTGCGATTGCGCTCAGCCCTGTTTTTATAAAGGATTTCGGCTGGATAAAGGGCATATGGTACAGTGTGTTTCATTCTGTTTCGGCATTCTGCAATGCAGGCTTTGACTTAATGGGCGTTCGCTCGCCTTTTTCATCGCTTACATCATATTCGGGTAATGCGCTTGTAAACATCGTTATTATGCTGCTCATCATCACGGGCGGCATAGGCTTTTTAACGTGGGATGATATTAAGACGCACGGTTTTCATTTCAGAAAATACAGAATGCAGAGCAAGGTTGTTCTGCTTATAACCGTTTTTCTGCTTATAGTTCCTGCCGTTTATTTTTACTGCGCCGAATTTTCTTCATCATTGTTTAATGATATGACAGCAGGTCAGAAGGTGCTTGCATCATTTTTTCAGACGGTTACTGCAAGAACGGCAGGCTTTAATACAATAGATTTTAATATGCTTAGTGAAACAGGCAGATTTTTGCTTATTTTGCTGATGCTTATCGGCGGCTGCTCGGGTTCGACGGCAGGCGGTATGAAAACGACTACTATTGCAGTGCTTTTCGCTTCGGTAGTGTCTGTTTTTAAAAGACGTCATAATGCACGGCTTCACGGCAGAAGAATTGAAGATGAAACGGTTAAAACGGCGTCGTCAATATTTTTTATGTATCTTTCATTGTTTTCGCTGAGCGCAATGGCAATCAGTTTTATTGAAAAAATTCCGCTTGTTGACTGCCTGTTTGAAACGGCGTCGGCAATTGCAACGGTAGGCGTAACAATGGGCATAACGCCTCATCTTTCAGCAGTATCGCATATCATTTTAATGTGTCTTATGTTTTTCGGCAGGGTAGGCGGACTGACGCTTATTTATGCTACATTTACAAAGCACGCAGATGTATCAAAACTGCCGCAGGAAAAAATAATGGTTGGATAATATAATGTTATATAGGAGAAAAAGATGAAATCTGTTTTATTAATCGGTCTCGGCAGATTCGGCAGGCATATTGCCGAACAACTTAATGAACTCGACCACGAAGTTATGGCAGTTGATATTGATGAAGAAAGGGTAAATGCCGTTCTGCCGTACGTTACCAACGCTCAGATAGGTGACAGTACAAATGAAGATTTTCTGCGTACTCTCGGCGTTAATAATTATGATGTGTGCTTTGTTGCGATCGGTGATAATTTTCAGAGTTCGCTCGAAACCACTTCACTTTTAAAGGATTTGGGCGCAAAGTATGTTGTTTCAAGAGCGGCACGTGATGTACACGCAAAATTTCTTTTAAGAAACGGTGCAGACGAAATTGTTTATCCCGAAAAGCAGCTTGCAAAATGGAGCGCAATTAAATTTACAAGCGAGCATATTTTTGATTATATTGAACTAGACAGTGAGTATGCCGTGTTTGAAGTAGATGTTCCGTATAACTGGGCAGGTAAATCAATCGGCGATCTTGATATAAGAAAAAAGCATAAAATCAATATCATGGCGATTAAGCGAAACGGCAGTCTTGAACTTGCAATATCACCTGAAACAAGGCTTACGGCAACGGATACTCTTTTGGTAATCGGAAAGTATCACGATATTCAGAAATGTTTTCGCATTTAAACCGTGTCTTTTTCCGATTCGTTTGCGACCGCCCACAGTGCGGGATACAGGGAGCAATAAGAATTTGCAGTGGTCAAAATTTATGAGAACATTTATGTTTGATAATAAATTTTGGGTACCACAATCCGATATGCTTCGTTATAGATAAAATTTTATTCAGTCACATATCCCGATATGCTCCTTAGAATAAAATTTCATCAAAGCCTTGCCTATCGAAAAAATCCAACGGTTTAACATATATGCAAAAGCTTGTGTGGTTCGCCGTTTTCGACGAACCGTTAAATGAAATGATATAAATATATAACTCTTTTGTGATGAAAGGACAGCGTTATTATGTATATAGTAATTTCGGGCTGCGGCAAAATCGGCAGAGATATTCTTGAAAATCTTGTTTCGGAAGGTCATGATGTTACTGCGATTGATACAGACCCTGCGATTATAGAAGAAGTTAATAATATTTATGATGTTATGGGTGTATGCGGCAACGGTGCGGATTATGAAACACTTGAAGAGGCGGAAATTAATAAAGCAAATCTGTTTATTTCGGCAACCGGTTCAGACGAACTGAATATGCTCAGTTGCTTTTTTGCACGCAAAATGGGTGCTCATCATACTGTTGCAAGAATCAGAAATCCCGAATATAACGATAAAAGCCTTGGATTTATGAAAAATCAACTTCATCTTTCTATGGCAATAAATCCCGAACTGATTACGGCACAGGAACTTTTCGGTATGCTGAAATTACCGTCTGCAACTAAAATTGAACGTTTTTCGGCAAGAAATTTTGCGCTGATTGAGCAGCGTGTTAAGCCGACTTCGGCTTTAAACGGGCTTTCGCTGAGCGAAATCAGTACAAAATTTAAGTCGAATGTGCTTGTATGCGCAGTTCAGCGAAATAATGATACTGTTATTCCCGACGGTAATTTTGTTGTTGAGGCAGGGGATAAAATCAGCATTGCCGCAAATTTCAATGAAATCAATAAACTTATGCGTTCTGTGGGACAGTATCAGAAAAAAGCCCGCAGTATAATGATACTCGGCGGCAGTAAAACGTCGTATTACCTTGCGAAAATGCTTCTTATGGCAGGCAATTCGGTGAAAATTGTTGAAAAAGATATGAAAAAGTGCCAGCAGCTTTGCGAACTTCTGCCGAAAGCGGTTATTCTGAACGGTGACGGTTCAGATCAGGAACTTCTGCAGGAGGAGGGGCTTGATTCTCTTGATGCGTTTATTGCGCTGACGGGTATGGATGAGGAAAATATTCTTGTTTCGCTTTTTGCAATGGCGCATAATGTGCCTCAGGTTATTACAAAGGTTAACAGCAGTGAACTTGGCATTATGGCTGAAAAACTCGGTATTGATTATCTTGTATCGCCTAAGGCGTCTGCATCTAATGTTGTTGTAAGATATGCACGTGCGCTTGAAAATTCAGCAGGCAGTAATATGGAAACACTTTACCGGATTATGGACGGCACTGCCGAGGCGCTTGAGTTTATAGTTACCGAAGAATCAAAAGTTACTAACAGACCTTTAAAGGAAATTGCTTTTAAGTCAAATATTCTGATATCCGCCATTTTCCGCAAGGGCAAAACAATTGTGCCTACGGGCGACGATTTTATATTAAAGGGTGATAAAGTTATTGTTGTTTCAACAAAACGGCACTTAAATAATTTAACGGATGTATTAAAATAGGCAGGTCTGAATTATGAATAAAAAAATGGTGTTTCACATAATCGGCAGAATTATTCAGGTTGAGGCGTGCCTTTTGCTGCTGCCGCTTGCGGTTTCTTTGATTTATAAAGAAAAATGCTGGATTTCGTTTGCGATAACTGCTGCTGTATCGTTAGCGGTAGGTACGGTTATGAATTTTGGCTCACGGGTAAAAAGCAAAGTAATTTATGCAAAAGAAGGTTTTGTAACCGTTTCACTTGCGTGGGTGCTTATGTCTGCCGTAGGCGCGCTTCCGTTTGTTATCAGCGGCGAAATTCCGTCGTATGTTGACGCTTTTTTTGAAACGGTTTCAGGTTTTACAACAACGGGCGCATCTATTTTAACCGATGTTGAGTCTATGAGTAAGGGAATTCTTTTTTGGAGAAGTTTTACCCACTGGATCGGTGGAATGGGTGTTCTGGTGTTTGTTATGGCAATTATTCCGTCAATAACCGACCGTTCCATTCATATTATCCGTGCAGAAATGCCGGGTCCTATTGTAGGTAAAATTGTGCCTAAAGTTAAAAATACTGCAAAAATTCTTTATATTATTTATATAGCAATGACTGTTGTTGAAATTATATTGCTTTGTATCGGAAAAATGCCGCTTTTTGAAAGCGTTGTTCATTCGTTTGGCTCGGCAGGAACAGGCGGTTTCGGCGTAAAGGCTGACAGTATTGCAGGATACAGTCCGTATCTTCAGTGGGTTATCACTGTATTTATGTTTCTTTTCGGTGTTAATTTCAATCTTTATTATCTTATTTTAATAAGAAAAATTTCAAATGTAATAAAAAGTCAGGAGCTTTGGTGCTATGTCGGAATTGCCATTGCTGCAACGGCGGCAATTGCGGTGAACACACATTCAATGTTTGGCAGTATCGGCGAAACTATCAGAGCATCGGCATTTCAGGTTTCTTCAATTATGACTACGACAGGCTATGCTACAACCGATTTTGCATTGTGGCCGTCATTTTCAAAGACAATATTGATTTTGCTGATGTGCATAGGTGCGTGTGCAGGTTCAACAGGCGGCGGACTTAAGGTTTCCCGTGTTGTACTTCTTTTCAAAATGATAAAAAAGGAATTGCGCCATATGTTGCATCCTCGTTCAGTTAATGTGGTTAAATTTGAAGAGAAAACGGTCAGCAAAACGGTTTTGACAAATGTCAGTGTTTATATGGTGGTTTATGTTGCTGTTTTGCTTTCAACATTTTTACTTCTTTCGTTTGAAAATTTCAGTCTTGAAACGAATTTTTCAGCGGCAGTAGCATGCTTTAATAATATCGGACCGGGTCTTGCAGAAGTAGGACCTAATGCAAGTTATGTGGCTTACAGTCCGTTTTCAAAAATAGTTCTGTCGCTTGCCATGCTTTTCGGAAGACTTGAAATTTTTCCGATGCTGTTTTTGTTTTCAAAATCAAGTTGGTCAAAAAATTAAAAATTTTAAAAGGCGGATTATATTCCGCCTTTTTTATGTAATAATATAATTGCTGTATTTATAATTAATATAAAACTGTAAGTTTGGAAAATATGTTTGATACATTTTGTAATATTTTTGTAATTTTTTATTTTGAAAAATAAATAAAAAATTTTTTTAAAAAAATTTTAAATCCTTTATTTAGCACGAATTTAAGCGTTTTAGCCATATATATTGTTGTTTTTTGACGTTTTTATATATTACAAAACAGTATCGAATTATTAAAAGGACTTTATTTTTTTTGTATCATTTGCTATAATATGCAGGATAAGAAATAAGCACGGCAAAATCTGCATATTTCTTGATTACATAATTGTAATGATTTACTATTTTTAGTTTTATATATTCTCATTATTGAAAACAGAGGTAACCATTTTGGAAAATTTTGTTATTCAGGGCGGTAAAGAACTGTTTGGCGAAGTTAATATCAGCGGTGCAAAAAATGCAGCCGTTGCCATTATTCCTGCCGCAATTCTTTCAGATGATATTGTCAGAATAGAAAATATCCCTAATATATCAGATGTTTCGCTTATTATTAAAATACTTGACAGTATGGGCGCAGGCATAAAAATGATTAATAGAGACACGATTGAGATTGATTCAAGGTCTATTAATTATCAGAGCGTACCTTATGAACTTGCTTCCTGTTTCAGGGCAAGTTATTACCTTATCGGCGTAATGCTCGGCAGATTCAAGCAGACTGAGGTCGCTATGCCCGGCGGCTGTAATTTCGGTGTTCGCCCCATTGACCAGCATATAAAAGGCTTTGAAATGCTCGGTGCAACTGTTGATGTTGTAAACGGTATGGTCTGCGCAAAGGCAGATAAATTGGTCGGCTCGTCAATTTATATGGATGTTGTTTCGGTAGGCGCTACAATTAATGTTATGCTCGCCGCAGTTCTGGCAAGAGGTCTTACTGTTATTGAAAATGCCGCAAAAGAGCCGCATATTGTTGATTTGGCAAACTTCCTTAATTCAATGGGCGCTGATGTAAGAGGTGCAGGAACGGATGTTATTAAAATCCGCGGTGTTGAAAAGATGCACGGCTGCACATATTCAATTATTCCCGATCAGATAGAAGCAGGCACTTATATGGTTGCTGCTGCGGCTTGCGGCGGTGACGTGCTTATTAAAAATGTTATTCCAAAGCACCTTGAGTCTATCAGTGCAAAATTGGAAGAGGCGGGCGCAGAGATTATTGAGTATGACGATGCCGTTCGCGTGACCCGTTTTAAACCGCTCACAAAATGCAATGTTAAAACGATGCCTCATCCCGGCTTTCCTACTGATATGCAGCCGCAGATGGCAGTGCTGCTTTCGGTTGCAAAGGGCACTTCGATTCTCTCTGAATCTGTATGGGATAATCGTTTTCAGTATGTAGGTCAACTTTCACGAATGGGCGCTAATATTCAGGTAGACGGCAAGATTGCCGTTATTGAGGGCGTTGAAAGGCTTACAGGCGTTAAGGTTAAAGCAACTGATTTGCGTGCAGGTGCGGCAATGCTTATCGCAGGTATGATTGCCAATGGTGAAACCACGGTAGAAAATATTCAGTATATTGACCGTGGTTATGAAAATGTTGTTGAAAAACTGACTGCTCTCGGCGCTGATATCAAGCGTGTCCAGGTGCAGGAAACGATTGAGGCAATCAACGCAGGTTAAAATTATATAAAGAATCTCTTAGGGGAGGGTCTCTGTGCCCTCCCGTTTTTAAATATTTTTGTGGAAATGGATAATATTATGGCTAAAGTTTGTCAGTTATTTTCAGGCAGCAGCGGAAATTCAATTTATATTGGCAATAATGAAAATGGCTTTCTTGTGGATATAGGCGTTTCTGCCAAAAGGTGCGAGCAAGGACTGCGCAATATCGGCGTGGAGCCGAGTTCTGTTAAGGCAGTTTTTGTAACGCATGAGCATAAAGACCACGTGGGCGGTGTGCGTGTTTTTGCATCACGATATAAAATCCCCGTGTTTGCCTGCCCCGAATGTCTTGAAGAATTAAGATTTACAGGCGTTCTTAATAATACGGTAAGTTCTTTTGAAATAAAAAACGTGCTCGATTTTGAAGGAACGATTGTAGAAAGATTTTATAATTCGCACGACTCTGTTGCCTGTGTGGGATATAAGTTTACTCTTCCCGAGGGCAGAAAAATTGCAGTCTGCACGGATACAGGTTACATAACAGATGAGGCGAGGGCGGCACTTGTCGGTTCAACCGATTTGGTTTTTCTTGAGGCAAATCACGAAATTTCAATGCTTGAAAACGGCGGTTATCCTTATATTCTGAAAAAAAGAATTCTTTCGCCAAACGGTCATTTGTCAAATTACGCCTGCGGTGAATTTGCCAAAGAACTTGTAAAAAACGGCACGACACGCCTGGTTTTAAGCCATTTAAGCCGTGAAAACAATATGCCTGATCTGGCAAGCGGGGCAGTTTTGTCTGCACTTTCCGAAATCAAGGCAAAGGAAAATGTTGATTTTAGACTGTATGTGTCAAAACCTGAAAACGATGGGGGAGCGCTTTTTTTATGATAAATGTTACGGTTGTCTGTGTCGGTAAACTGAAAGAAAGTTATTTGCGTGACGGCTGTGCCGAGTATATTAAAAGGCTGTCCGCTTTTTCAAAAATAAATGTTGTCGAGGTTGCAGAGGAGAGGGCAGGCGATAACCCGTCCGATGCCGAAATACGTAATATAATAGAAAAGGAAGGCGAGCGTATTATTGCAAAGATTCCAAAGGGCAGTTTTGTTATACCTATGTGCATTGAGGGCGCGCAGTTTTCGTCACCCGATTTTTCAAGGGAAATTGAAAAAATCAGTATGAATTATTCGGGAATAACTTTTATTATCGGCGGTTCGTTCGGGCTTTCGGATGAAGTGAAGTCACTCGGTAAACTTAAACTCTCGTTCGGCAAATTAACCCTTCCGCACCAACTTGCCCGCATGGTTCTCCTCGAGCAAATCTACCGTGCTTTTTCAATTTCAAATCATTCAAAGTATCATAAATAAATCATATAAAACGGGCAATTCGTGAATTGCCCCTATGAAGTATTAATAACATTTTCGTAGGGACGGATATTATCCGCCCGCAACGTTGGTGTAACAATATAACGGGCAGGCACAGAGACCTGCACTTACTATGCTGGAAATAGCGTTATTGTTTTGAATAAATCGTAAGGGAGGGCTTCTGTGCCCTCCCGTTGTTTTTATCATATAAACTCTACATTATTATCTTTTATCCAATAATAAATCTGCACGATGTAGGCGAGCACCTGCGGGCCTCGCATCAGCTGGCCGTACCACGGGGCATCAAGTGCGTCGGGGTTTTCCATAAGTTCGTTTATCTTTGCAAGGTTCAGCATATCGTAAAGCGGACTCGTTTTATCGCTTAAAACCTCTCTTGTCATTTCGCACACCCGTTTGAAGTAAATCGGGTTGTGCGTTTTCGGATAAGGACTTTTTTTGCGCCATGTTATCTCATCGGGCAGTTCGGTTTCAAATGCTTTTCTCAGAATGCCTTTTTCCCTGCCGTCAAGTGATTTGAATTTCCACGGCATATTGTAGGCGTATTCAACGATTCTGTAATCGCAGAACGGCACACGCACTTCAAGCGAACTTTCCATACTCATAACATCTTTTCTGACAAGCAGGGTCTGCATAAACCAATCCATATTCAGCACAAACATTTCACGCATACGCTTTTCTTCTCGGCTGTCGCTTTCAAGAAAAGATGCTTTTGATACGGTTTTTAGGTATTTTTCGTGTGCATAATCAGCGCCGTTTGGCAGTAATCCGTCTTTAAGTATGCTTTGGCGCACGTCGGTTGATCTGCTCCACGGGAAGGTTTCCTCAAACAAAATATCCTTGTTGTGATACCACGGATAACCGCCGAAAATTTCGTCTGCACATTCGCCTGAAAGGGCAACGGTGTGACTTTTTTTGATTTCTTTGCAAAACAGCAGCAGGGAGGAGTCAACATCCGTAAATCCCGGCAGAGAGCGTGCATACGTGCTTTCAATCAGTGCATCGGCAACGTTTTTGTTGTCAAGCATAATATTTGTATGGTGACTGCCGATTGCACCCGAAATCAGGTCTATGAAATCACTGTCTTTATTCGGCTGAAAAAGGCTTGATTTAAAATATTTATCGTTGTCGATATAGTCAACGGAAAACGTATCAAGTGTTCTGTTGTTCGCTTTTGCCTCGTCACTCGCAATTTTGCTGATGATTGATGAATCAAGCCCGCCGCTCAGAAATGTGCAAAGCGGTACATCGCACACAAGTTGGCGTTTGATTGCATCGCTTACAAGAAAATGCGTGTGGCAGATTGTTTCTTCAAGATTTTCGGTGTGCTCTTTTGCCTCAAGCGACCAGTATTCGTGAATGGCTGTTCTGCCGTCTTTGAATTTAAGCCAGCAGGCGGGCGGCAGTTCTTTTATATCTTTAAAAACTGCGCTGCCGATTGTTTTTGCAGGTCCGAGCATAAAGATTTCATTCAGTCCGTTTTCATCAACCTGCGGCTTGATTTCGGGGATAAGTAGCAGGCTTTTGATTCTGCTTGCAAATGCAAACATACCTTTTAACTGACTGTAATAAAGCGGTTTAACACCGATTCTGTCACGGCAGAGATACAGTTCTTTGTCTTCGTTATCCCAGATTGCATAGGCAAAAATGCCGTTGAGTATTTCAAAGGATTTTTCTTTCCATTTGTGAAATGCTTTTAAAATTACTTCGGTGTCGCAATGAGTGTCAAAGGTGTAGCCGATGCTTTTAAGTTTCCGCCTGATTTCGTCGGTGTTGTAAATTTCACCGTTGTAGCAGATTGTGTATTTGCCGAATGTCATCGGCTGAGCGCCGTTTTCCAGGTCGATAACAGACAAACGGCGGTGGATAAGGGCAATGTCGTCTGTGATGAATTCGCCCCTTGCATCGGGACCTCTCATTTTCAGACTTTCGCTTATGTTCTCAAGTACAGTCCGCCTTTTCGGCGAATTTATGTTATTTGATAATATTCCTGCAATACCGCACATATAAGTTCACCTCATCACTATTATATGCAGTAAAAAAATTTAGTTAATGAATTTGAAAAAATACTTGACTTCGGTTGCTTGATATGCTATATTATTAGAGCGTTAAGAAACGCTGGTGTAGCTCAGTTGGTAGAGCAGCTGATTTGTAATCAGCAGGTCAGGGGTTCGAGTCCGTTCACCAGCTCCATTAATGGAAGAGTTCCCGAGCGGCCAAAGGGAACAGACTGTAAATCTGTCGCTATTCAGCTTCGGTGGTTCGAATCCACCCTCTTCCACCAGCAGAAACCGAGTACCTTTTTGGGTATTCGGTTTTTGTTTTGTAAGAAAAATATGTTAGCGGGTGGATTCGAACCACGAAATTATCAATGCGACGGCTTGCGTCAGCAAGCGAACTTCGAGCGAAGCTCGAGCCCACCCTCTTCCACCAGCAGAAACCGAGTACCTTTTTGGTATTCGGTTTTTGTTTTGTAAGAAAAATATGTTGGGTGTATTTGATTATGCAGTTATAAAATTTATAATTGATTAAAAGGTTGTTTTCTGTTACAATAATAAAAAATTCAGGGTTATTTGAAAATCTTGCTTTACGGGAATATGCCATGCTGTCTTTATTATTAACTTATGTTGCAGATAAAAATGATGAAGAAGAATTCGTTTGTCTTTATGAAAAGTATAAAAATTATATTTATAAATTGTGTTTTGATTTGGTGCATGACCATTATCTTGCAGAGGACTGCCTGCAGGAAACTTTTACGGTAGCAGCAAAAAATTTTGATAAAATCAGGGAAATTGATTCAAAAAGAACAAAAAATTTTTTAATCACTGTAGCAAAATGCGTTTCAATGAAAGTTTATAATAAAAATGTTGCAAACGAAGAAGTGTTTTTTGAGGACAATGAAGCGATTATGCCTATGAGGCAGTCAGCGGAAGATGAAATGTTCAGCAGATATTCAACTCAGGAAATTTTTGATGCTATTGAAAATCTTGATGAAAATTTAAAGTTGCCGCTTATTCTTAAAGACCTTTATCATTTTAAGCATAATGATATTGCATCCATTCTCGGCGTAAGTCCGCAGACTGCCAGAAAAAGACTGGCAAGAGCAAAAGAGGAGATACGAAAAAAGATGAAATAGCAAGTCTTTATTTTAATCCGGATTTTGTAAATGATAAAAAAGCATTCGATATTGATAAAAGGCTTTAAAAGAATGTTAAAAAATGAACCAAGTATAAAAAATGGCTTAACCACGGGAAATTTTAGAAATTTGTGTTATGCAAAATTGCACATATTTTTTCTGTGATTGAGCCTTATTTTATACTGTTTGACAAAATTTCGTTAATTTATTGACAATCGCGTTTTTTGAATGTATTATATTCACACAAGTAAAATAATAATGTAATATATTTTACATTAAATAAAATTGAGAGGTAATTTATTATGTCTAAGAAAATCGTTCTTGCAGGCGCATGCCGTACAGCAATCGGCACAATGGGCGGAACACTCAGCACAACAAGTGCAGTGGATCTCGGCACAATCGTTATCAAAGAGGCTCTTAACAGAGCAGGCGTTCCTGCCGATGCAGTTGACCATGTTTATATGGGCTGTGTAATTCAGGCAGGTCAGGGTCAGAATGTTGCCCGTCAGGCTTCCATCAAAGCAGGTCTTCCTATCGAAACTCCTGCCGTTACAATCAATGTTGTCTGCGGTTCAGGTCTTAACTGCGTAAATATGGCTGCTCAGATGATACAGGCAGGCGATGCCGATATCGTTGTTGCAGGCGGTATGGAAAATATGAGCATGGCTCCTTATGCTTTAAAGCAGGGCCGTTACGGTTATCGTATGGGCAATGCTCCTATGATTGATACAATGGTAAACGACGCACTCTGGGATGCTTTTAATGATTATCATATGGGTATCACAGCAGAGAACGTTTGTGAAAAATACGGTATTACACGTGAAGAACTTGACGAGTTTGCTGCTAACAGTCAGCAGAAGGCTGAAAAGGCAATCGCAGAAGGCAAGTTTAAGGACGAAATCGTTCCTGTTGAAGTTAAGAGAAAGAAAGATACTATCGTATTTGATACCGACGAAGGTCCTCGTGCAGGCACAACAGCAGAAGGTCTTGCAAGACTTCGCCCTGCATTCAAGAAAGACGGTATTGTTACTGCAGGTAACTCATCAGGTATTAACGACGGTGCTGCTGCTATCGTTGTTATGAGTGAAGAAAAGGCGAAGGAACTCGGCGTTAAGCCAATGGCTACATGGGTTTCAGGTGCTCTCGGCGGTGTTGATCCGTCAATTATGGGTGTTGGCCCTGTTGCATCAACAAAGAAAGTTCTTGCTAAAACAGGTATGACTATTGATGATATGGATTTAATTGAGGCTAACGAGGCTTTTGCTGCTCAGTCTATTGCAGTAGGCAGAGACCTTGAATTTGACCTTGATAAGCTTAATGTAAACGGCGGTGCAATTGCACTCGGTCACCCTGTTGGCGCATCAGGCTGCCGTATTCTTGTTACACTTCTTCATGAAATGGAAAAGAGAGACGCTAAAACAGGTCTTGCTACTCTTTGCATCGGCGGCGGTATGGGCTGCTCAACAATTGTTAAGAGAGATTAATTTTTGAGGTATCGCAATGGAATTTATTAATTATGAGGTTGAGGGCGCAGTTGCAGTTTTGACTATTAACCGCCCGAAGGCACTGAATGCTTTAAACAGTGCCGTTCTTGATGAAATCAATGAAGCAATTGACGCAATTGGTCTTGATACTGTTCGTGCACTTATTCTTACGGGTGCAGGCGAAAAATCATTTGTTGCAGGCGCAGATATCGGAGAAATGAGCACTTTGACAAAGGCTGAAGGAGAGGCTTTCGGCAAAAAGGGCAACGATGTTTTCAGAAAAATTGAAACTCTGCCGATTCCCGTAATCTGTGCAATCAACGGCTTTGCACTCGGTGGCGGCTGTGAAATTTCAATGGCTTGCGACATCAGAATTTGTTCAGAAAATGCAGTTTTCGGTCAGCCTGAGGTTGGACTCGGTATTACACCGGGCTTCGGCGGCACTCAAAGACTTGCAAGAACAGTCGGCATCGGTATGGCTAAGCAGTTAATTTTTACAGGCAGAAATATCAAAGCACCTGAGGCTTTAAGAATCGGTCTTGTAAACGCAGTTTACCCTGCCGAAGAACTTATGCCTGCTGCAAAGAAAATGGCTTCAATTATTGCAGGCAATGCTCCTATTGCAGTTCGCAACTGCAAAAAGGCTATTAATGACGGCTTACAGGTTGGCATCGATGAAGCAATCGTTATTGAAGAAAAACTCTTCGGCGACTGCTTTGAAACAGAAGATCAAAAATACGGAATGGCATTTTTCCTTGACAGAAACAAAGATAAGGTTAAAGAGCCGTTCCAGAATAAATAATTACAGACGGAGGATATACGAATGAAAGTAGGAATTATCGGTGCAGGAACAATGGGTTCCGGTATTGCACAGGCTTTTGCACAGGTTGACGGCTACGAAGTAGCACTTTGCGATATCAATGACGAATTTGCTGCAAACGGCAAGGCAAAAATCGCAAAGGGTTTTGAAAAAAGAATTGCTAAGGGCAAGATGGAACAGGCAAAGGCTGACGCTATCCTTGCTAAAATCACAACAGGTACAAAGGAAATCTGCACTGACTGTGATTTGATTGTTGAGGCTGCTCTTGAAGTTATGGATGTTAAAAAGCAGACTTTCAAGGAACTTCAGGAGATTGTTAAGGCTGACTGTATGTTTGCTACAAACACATCTTCACTTTCAATCACAGAAATCGGCGCAGGACTTGACAGACCGCTTATCGGTATGCATTTCTTCAATCCTGCTCCTGTTATGAAACTTGTTGAGGTTATCGCAGGCGCTAACACTCCTGCCGATATGGTTGCAAAAATTAAGGGCATTGCTGAAGAAATAGGCAAAGTTCCTGTTGAAGTAAATGAGGCTCCCGGTTTTGTTGTAAACAGAATTCTTATCCCGCTTATCAACGAGGGTATTACTGTTTATGAAATGGGTATTGCAAGTGTTGAAGATATTGACACTGCTATGAAACTCGGTGCAAATCATCCGATGGGTCCGCTTGAACTCGGTGACTATATCGGTCTTGATATTGTACTTGCAATTATGGAAGTTATCTATGCTGAAACAGGCGATCCTAAATACCGCCCTGCAACTCTTCTTAAAAAGATGGTTCGTGCAGGCAAACTCGGCCGCAAAACAGGCGTAGGCTTTTACGATTACAGAAAGTAATTAATATTTATTGCATACCGTAGGGGCGGATATTATCCGCCCGTATCTTATGTATTTACGGTGTTATGAAATACATTTTACACGGAGGATATTATAAATGGATTTTACATTAAGTAAAGAACACGAAATGGCTAAAAAGCTGTTCAGTGATTTTGCTGAAAATGAAGTAAAGCCTCTTGCAATTGAAACAGATGAAACAGAGCAGTTCCCGCAGGAAACAGTTTCAAAAATGCAGAAAATCGGCTTTATGGGTATTCCGATTCCTAAGGAATACGGCGGTCAGGGATGTGACCCGTTAACCTATGTTATGTGCGTTGAAGAACTTTCAAAGGTTTGTGCTACAACAGGCGTTATCGTTTCTGCACATACATCTCTTTGCTGTGACCCGATTCTTACTTACGGTACAGAAGAACAGAAACAGAAATATTTAAAACCGCTTGCAAGCGGCGAAATGCTCGGCGCATTTGCTTTAACAGAGCCGGGCGCAGGCACAGATGCTCAGGGTGCACAGACAAAGGCAGTTCTTGACGGTGACGAGTGGGTTCTTAACGGCTCAAAGTGCTTTATTACAAACGGTAAGGTAGCAGATATTTATATCGTTATCGCCGTAACAGATATTGTTGAAGATAAAAGAGGCAGAAAGAAAAAGTTATTCAGTGCTTTCATCGTTCCTAAAACTGCTCCGGGTTTTGAATTCGGCACAAAGGAAAAGAAAATGGGTATCCGCGGTTCATCAACTTATGAACTTATTTTCCAGGACTGCAGAATTCCTAAGGAAAATATTCTCGGACCTCAGGGTAAGGGCTTCGGTATTGCTATGCATACGCTTGACGGCGGACGTATCGGTATTGCCGCTCAGGCGCTCGGTATTGCAGAGGGTGCTCTTGACCGTGCAGTTGAATATGTTAAGGAAAGAAAGCAGTTCGGCAGATCCATCAGTGCATTCCAGAACACACAGTTCCAGTTAGCAAATATGGCTACAAAGGTAGAGGCTGCCAAAATGCTTGTTTACAAGGCTGCTATGGCAAAGGCAAATCAGAAAGTTTATTCTGTAGAGGCTGCCAAGGCTAAACTTTATGCAGCAGAAGTTGCTATGGATGTTACAACAAAGGCAGTTCAACTTCTCGGCGGTTATGGTTATATTCGTGAATATGAAGTTGAAAGAATGATGAGAGACGCTAAGATTACCGAGATTTACGAGGGCACATCAGAGGTTCAGCGTATGGTAATCAGCGGTGATTTATTGAAGTAAGGAGGGTTAAATATAATGAAAATTGTAGTTTGTATTAAGCAGGTACCTGATACAAAGGGCGGCGTTCAGTTTAACCCTGACGGTACATTGAACAGAGGTGCAATGCTTACAATTATGAATCCTGACGATAAAGCAGGTCTTGAAGCAGCACTTCGCATTAAAGACGAAATCGGTGCAGAAGTTACTGCACTTACAATGGGTCTTCCAAAGGCTGAAGAGGTTCTCCGTGAGGCTATGGCTATGGGCGCAGACAACGGTATTCTTGTTACAGACAGAGTGCTCGGCGGTGCAGACACATGGGCAACTTCGACAACGATTGCAGGCGCACTTCGCAACATTGATTATGATTTGATTATCACAGGCCGTCAGGCTATTGACGGTGATACTGCTCAGGTTGGCCCGCAGATTTCAGAGCACCTCGGTATTCCTGTAATTTCTTATGCGCAGGATATTAAGATTGACGGTGATTATGTAATCGTTAAGCGTCAGTTTGATGACAGATATCATATGTTAAAGGCAAAAATGCCTTGTGCAATCACTGCTCTTTCAGAACTGAATGAGCCGAGATATATGACTCCGGGCGGCATTTTTGATGCTTACAAGAAAGAAATCACTGTTTGGGGCAGGGCAGACCTTAAAGATGTTGATGATTCAAACATCGGTCTTAACGGCTCACCGACTAAGATTGCAAAGGCTTCCGATAAGGTAAGAAAGGGTGCAGGCGAAACTGTTACTCCCGATTCACCGAAAGACGCAGTAGATTATATTATGGCAAAACTTGCCGAAAAGCACGTTATCTGAAGGAGGAGAAGAAAATGATTACAGAAAATATTGAACAGTATAAAGGCGTTTACATTTTCGCTCAGCAGGTAGATAACGCAATCAGCCCGATTGCCTTTGAACTTCTCGGTAAAGCAAAGGAACTTGCAAAAGACCTTGAAACAGAGGTTACTGCTGTTCTGCTTGGCTATAATGTAAAGGGTCTTGCAGATTCACTTGCAGAATACGGCGCAGATAATGTTGTTGTAGTAGACAGCCCTGTGCTTGAAACTTACAGAACAGAGCCTTACACACAGGCACTTACTGCCGTAATTAATGAATACAAGCCTGAAATTATGCTTGTCGGTGCAACTGCTATCGGCCGTGACTTAGGTCCGAGAGTGTCTGCAAGAGTAGGCACAGGCTTAACAGCAGACTGTACAGTGCTTGAAATCGGCGATTTCCCGCTTAATCCTTTGCCGAACAGAGAGCAGAAGCACAATCAGTTGCTTATGACCCGCCCTGCATTCGGCGGCAACACAATTGCAACGATTGCCTGCCCCGATAACAGACCGCAGATGGCTACTGTAAGACCGGGCGTTATGCAGAAGATTGATAAGATTGACGGTGCAAAGGCAAACGTTATTGAGTTTAACCCTGCACTTGAAGAAAATAACTGCTATGTTGAAATTCTTGATGTAGTTAAGGAAATCAAGAACACAGTTGATATTCAGGAGGCAAAAATTCTCGTTTCAGGCGGTCGCGGTGTCGGCAGCAAAGAGAATTTTAAACTTCTTGAGGATTTGGCTGACGCTATCGGCGGTGTTGTTGCCTGCTCAAGAGCAGCAGTTGACAATGGCTGGTTGGATAAGGATTTGCAGGTAGGCCAGACAGGTAAAACCGTTCGTCCGAATGTATATTTTGCAATCGGTATCAGCGGTGCAATTCAGCACACATCGGGTATGGAAGAGTCAGATATCATTATTGCTATCAATAAAGATGCATCTGCTCCGATTTTCGACGTTGCAGATTACGGTATCGTAGGCGATTTGAATAAAATCGTTCCTATGCTCACAGAGGCTTTAAAAGCACAGGCATAATTAAATACCTAAAAATTTAACGGGCGGAAAAATTTCCGCCCGTTTTTTGTATTATTATAAAGTTTTATTATCGGTACGATGAAGGCATCGTACCATACAGTAGGGGAGGGTCTCCGTGCCCACCGTTTGCGGCGGGGTGGGGCACCCTGCCGCTGATTTTTTGTAATTGAAAATATTATATTGGTATGATATTATTTATATGGTGATAGATATGATTAAATTTGAAGATTTTTTTAAAGTTCCTGATGAAAGTGCCACAAAGGTTAAATTTAATATGAATAAAGGTGATGTAACAAAGCCAGCGTGGGATTTGCTGTTAGAAGATAAACCCGAGTGGATAGAGATGAACGCTTATAAAACAAAACAGGCGAATAATAATCTTAATAAAGCAAAGTATTTGCTTGCATTTGCACAGTATTATCCGTATGGTCCGAATTATTATATTTTCGGAGGAATGTATAAGGTTGAGATTATAGACGAAAATATCGAAAATGATATTGGCTACAATTTGACTTTAATGGATGATTATAAAGAGTATATTAAAAGGCTTATAATTAAACTTGAAAGACCGATAGGATGGGATATCTATAATAAAAAGTATGAGTCTGTTCAAAAAAGTTTAAATCCTGAAATATATGAACTTGCCCCGTCAACCAAACTCGGAACTTTTCCGGGTTATAACAGTGTGAAACTTTCCCATAAAGATTTGCAGCGTATAGTTAATAATGATGAGCCGAGTTGGAAAAATGCCCTTTCAAATGTTAAAGGTATATATGTCATTACAGATAAATCAACAGGTAAATTATATATCGGTTCAGCCTCAGGTAATGCAGAGGGAATATGGCAGCGCTGGTCAAATTATGCGGATATAAAAAATCTTACAGGCGGCAATAAATTTTTTGAAGAATTAAAGGGCATAGATAATCAATATATTATTGATAATTTTTCATATTCAATTCTTGAAATTTTTGATATGCGCACAAAGCAGGAGGATATTCTGAACAGAGAGAATTTTTGGAAAGATGTGTTAAAGACAAGAGAATTCGGTATGAACAGAAATTAAATTATTGTCGTGTTTTATGGTGTATAAATATGTTGTTGAAAATAAAAGTACTGTAGGGGAGGGTCTCCGTGCCCTCCCGTTTGTAGCGGGGTTAGTCGCCATACGAAAACGATTATGTAATTTTGTAGTGTGCGGCGTCCTCGACGCACCGAATAAATAAAAGAGCAGTTCACACTGAACTGCTCTTTTGGTATACTTATATTTTTACTGCCGGCTGATGCGGAAAACTTTGCAGCCGTGTTTCGGCAGGGTGGCTGAAATTGTTTTTGTGGTGAAACGCTCATCACTCCATAATTCGTGGACAGCGAATGATGTCTGATGTGTATTGAAATTCAGGTAATCGTCTTTTGCAATTTCGGAAATATCATATGAAAAGCCTTTGTCACGTGTAGTTTTGTTATAAAAGCAAACTGCAATATCGCCGTTTGAAAGCGGGCGGGCGATAATATCAATGCCGTGCTCTTTTCTGATTCTTTTAGCCGCTTTGCCGAGAGGATCCTGGTCAACAAGAATAAGGCTTTTGTTAGTAACGATTTTCAGAGTCGGGTTATCAAGGTTCGGCTTGCCGTCTATTGAGATAAATTTTCTGATATCATTACCGAGAACAAGCGGTGCCGCCATCATACACCAAAGGCTGAAATGCGTTTTATTTTCATCTTCGGTTAAATCACCGTTGCCGACTTCAAGCATATCGGGGTCATTCCAATGCCCCGGGCCTGTGTGTTCATAAAGTGCTATTGTTCTTTCATAAATAGCATTAACACTTATCCATTTTGCAAAAATATCACCTGTTGTGCGCCACATATTGCCTGCCTTTGCGCCCCAGTGCCACGGGTAAGCCTTGCCCCATTCGCAGATGGAATATGTAATCGGTTTTTCGGCTGTGCCGTGTTCCGATGCATAATCTGCAGATGCTTTTTTCAGCGCTCTGCCCATTCGGCGGTACTGAATAAACGAACTGTCTGCCATGGTTTTAACAGGGTTTTCAAGCACAATTTCGTTTGAACCACCCTGCAGTTTAATCATTAACTGAACTCTGCCTGTAGCACTGAAAGCCTTTGTTTCAGGGAAAAATACTTCATACAGTTCGCCGTTTACGGTTACTTGCAGGTAAGATTCTGTTTTGGCTGCAAATTTATTATAAATGATTGTCAGCACATAAATGCCGTCAAAATTAACAACAGGTCTGAAAACTGCTTTGCCTGCGCCGTGGTTGATACGTCCGATACCTTTGCCGCTCGGCAGTGCTTTAACGTCAACTACTGCTGCTTTGCCGAAAAGTTCCGCGTCTTCGGGATTTAACGTCAGTTCAGATGATTGGCGCGGTCGGCTGATTTCAAGTTTTTCAATTACAGGCGTGTCGCCGCTGATGATTTTGTGGTGGCAGAAATCGTATTTGAAAAATTCACAGCCCCAGCCTGCAAAGGTTTTTGCATCACGGTATTCATTGCCGAGGCTCGCAGGCAAATCTTCGCAGGTCAGTGTGCCGTTTGATGAATAAATTCCAAGTTTGAAGCCCTGTGAATTAAGTTTGCGTGCAAGTGTTGAAATGCCGTTCGGAAATCTTTCCAAATCATTCTGAAGATTACCGTTATTATCTCTCATTGAACTTTGCCAGCAGTCGTCAAGATTAACAAAATTATAGCCTGCATCAAGAAGTCCTGTCATTTTCATAGCAGCTGCCGTTTCAAGTATCAGATCTTCATTGATGTTCTGGCGGAAAGTGTTCCAACTGCTCCATCCCATCGGCGGAGTAAGCGCTGCACCGTTGTTGTAATCTTCTTCATTGCTGATATCCATAGTGATTTTTGCAGGATTTGTAAATATTTTTTCAAGCAGGCAAACAGGGCATTTGCCGCTTTGTCTGTACTTTATAAACCATACGGTTAAAGCAACAGCACCCGCAATAATTAAAACAAGCAAAAAATATAAAAATATCATATAAGTCCTATCTCCTCAAAATAATTTAATTCGGCCCGAGCCTGCTCTACGGTGTTTTTGTCACTAAGCCCTGCTGCCGTGTTTAAAGCAAATTCTTTTTTGTTTTTCAGAGTATAAAAAATTCTGTATATCCACGCCAGCGGAGTCAGATAGGGTTTGCCGTTAATAAAACTAATATATGGAAGGTGACGCAGTTTGCTGTACGGCGGAAAAATCAGGCGCAATTTCATCAGAAGGGGAGAGGTGCTTTTTTCTTTTTCCATATCTTTTCTTGCAATAACGGCTGATTTGTTTCTTCCGTGTATTCCGAATGCACCGAAAGATACGATAAAATTTTCTGTTGTTTCGGTATCATCAATATAAAGTTCTCCCTGATTGTACCATTTACGGCAGATTGAAAGAATTTCTTTAGAAAATCTGTCGAGGCCTGCCGCTTCAAGGTCTGAAACAGCCTTATCAAGGTCTACGCTTCCGTATTTGAGCATTACTGCAATATCAAGCACTAACTTTATACCTGCGCCGTAAAAACGGAAATGGTGGGCAATGTGCGCCATTAAATATTCAAGGTGAAATGTGTCATCAAATTTACCGCACAGTCCGTTAAAATCTGCTTTGTTAACGGCGTCTGAAAAATAATCAATTGTCTGCTTTTTGTCTATGGTTTCGTTAAGAAGATTGGTGTGCATTTCAATCAGCACCGTATCTTTAACGTAATCCCATACAGGTCCGTTTTCGTTTTTAACGGTAAATCCTGCCGCTTTCATTGCAGTTTTTGCTCTGTCTCTGTTTTTTTCATCAATCAGTATGTCTATATCGCCCATAAAACGGCTTTCGGGCACAGGAAAGTAATTCCTAAGTTCAATGCCCTTAAACGGAATATGGCGTATTCCTGCGTCTGTCAGAGCCTTTTTGGCAAGTTCTGCCGTTTGCGACTGCATATGAGAAATGTAAATAAAGTCAAAAAAATTATTTTGCATTTTGTTCATAAGGTCGGCGCTTATGATTTCTTTGTTTACAGCGCGGCTTAGTACGCAGTAAATAACGCCTGAAAGATTATGTTTAGATGCCAGTTTAAATAAATCGGCATAATCAATTTCACTTTTAAGCGTTATTGTTTCGTTATTAAGATATGCTTTTGTAAGTTCTATTAAATATTTGTATATGTTATTCATTATCCAAAAACTGCGTTGCCGACAACAAGTGAAAGCACTGTCATTATAAGTCCTGCAATGAATACGCCGAGAGCGATTACACCGAAAGATTTCTTTTTATCCAGATGAAGAAGTGATGCAAGCAGTGCTCCTGTCCATCCGCCTGTACCGGGAAGAGGAATTGCAACAAACAAAAGCAGCCCCCAGATACCGTATTTGTCAATTTTATCACGCTTTTTGAGTGTTTTATCTTCAAGCCAGAAAACTATTTTTTTCAGACCGGGTATTTTTTTCATCCACTCAAATATCCAGTTA
Organism: Eubacterium sp.; assembly: GCA_014465955.1. Lineage (GTDB taxonomy): Bacteria > Bacillota > Clostridia > Oscillospirales > Acutalibacteraceae > Eubacterium_R. The sequence continues at coordinate 69,493 of JACTVT010000003.1, forward strand.
ATTAAAAGCAGAATGAACGGTATAGGCAGAATATTTCCTGCAAAACTTATTAAAAAGCCTTTAATTGTGTTCATTTGCAGCAAAACGATTGCCGTAAACATACCGAGTCTGCATTCAAGTACAGGCATAACCGAAATTAAAAATACTACAAGTTCGTCGGGAATACCGTGTGATGTTAAAAATTCCTGAATGGTTCTGCAAAGTTCCTGCATAAAGTCACTCCTAAATATAATTATTCTGATTTAAAAACTCGTGAGCGGAAATGATGATGTTTTTATCATTTTCAAATTTTAAAAGGCTTAAAGCACGGTCAAAGGTGAGCCAGATGTAATCCTCAATTTCTTCTGCCTGAATACTTGTTGAAGTATCATTTGTAGTACCTACAAAAATAGAAACTGTTTTTTCAATTCTGTTCTGAATTTTGTATTTTGAAATACTTTCAAAGCCGTCAATAAGCCTTACATGGATTCCTGTTTCCTCAAGCACTTCTCGCTTTGCCGTATCTTCCTTGGTTTCGCCTGCCTCAATGTGACCTTTAGGAAAGCCCCAGTGAGCCGAGCGTTTGTTTTTTATAAGAAGATATCTTATTTCGCCTTTGATGTCTCTGAAAACAACTGCGCCGCAGCTACTTTCGTAAAGGCATTCGATTTTATAGTTTGGAAAATCCTTGTCAATATTAATGTATTCGCAGATATCGTTAATAATAAATCTTGTGCTTTTAGGTGCTACAATCCATATGAATTTTCCTGTTTTTTTGTTGCTGAGTATGGCTATAACTCGCCCATCAAAATTACGCACGGGATGATGAATTCCCATTATGAATGCTTCCTGATTTTCAATATCGTAAACAGTTCCGTAATTCAGTGGATAAGTATAGCCCGTACTCCTGTCTGTAGAGCCGATAGGTTTAACGACCTTGACTCTGACATACTTTCCGAGCATTATTTCACCACCGAGTAAGCAGAAAGAGTAAATCATAATGATTGCTGCTGCGGGTTCTTCTCCCTCTGCCAAAGTAATATATGAGAATATTATACTAAATATTTATATAATATACAAGTATTAATTACTATTATATATGAAATAAGGGCGCAGAAATTTTTGATTAAATATTATATTTAATTATAAATACCAATAAATAGAAGATGATTACCGCAGGGCGGGGAATTTGCAATTCGTCAGACCCTTTTGTCTGCTACGCAGATATTTCCCCAACAGGGGAATAGCCTCACCCCGCTGTCAGTGTTATTAAAATATTTATCGGCGGCGTGAGGGTGCGGGTGTCCGGTGGACACCTCTGCATCGCAGAAGCGCCGACCGAGCCAACAGGTGAGACCACCCGCCCTACGATTGTCACCAAAATGTTATTGTAATTTCGTAGGGGTCGGCGTCCTCGACGACCCGCAACTCACCAAATCGTTATTACAACACCGTAGGGGCAATTCACGAATTGCCCGATTACATTTCCGTAGATTTTAATGTGTACCACGCCTGCACATTCCATAAGGTTTAACGACACTAATGCTTGGTCAATTCAACATTATCGGGATAACTGCAGGAGAGCAGTTCAATTCCGACAATGAACGAATCAATTAATAATTTTGCGGCGGCAGATATATCACCGAAGGATATAACCGCCTCGCCCGGGGCATAACAAAAGCCCACAGTATCATCTGTGAGCCTGTTTATGCTTTCCTGTAAATTGTAAGTCAATACCGAAACGGCGGAGCAAACAATATCCCTGCCATATTCGGCGTACCCTGCATGGCCTTTAACGGTTATGCAGTTTTTTTCTTTTGTTACGGTTATCATTCTAAGTCATATTATCCTCCTTAAAAATAAGCATAAGAAAAGCACCCTGCAGGCGACTGCAAAAGTGCTTAATTAACAAATAAATGCTTATATTTTTGCTGCAATTCTTTAAGTTTTTTTGCATATTTTTTATGAATCACAGTAGTTTCCCCATCTAATCCTTTGATTTGCGGCATTTCAACTTTATCTATTTCATCAATCATTTTATCGCGTAAGTCAAAAGCTTCTGATTGATATTTTTTATAATCAGGATGTTCTTTATTTACCATTTTTTACCCTCTCATAAATAAAATTATATTTTTTTGATAATATTTTCATCACTTCATG
>JACTVT010000038.1 GCA_014465955.1 Eubacterium sp.
AGGTCAACGCTGACATCTAAAGAAACCTTGTACAAATGTACAGGGTTTTCTTTTTGCTTTTCGGCGGGGTGCCCTCACCCCGCCCTACGAAAATGCTCTCGTAACTTTTTTTATGATTTTGCTGGTCGTCGAGGACGCCGACCCCTACGATGTTGCATTTGTATTACATAATATTATGAAATTAAAATTTTTGTTGACAAAATTGTTTCTATATGATAATATGTAAAAACATTGTCGGCAATAACCGACGGTAAGAGAATACCTGTTCCCATTCCGAACACAGAAGTTAAGCCTTTGCATTTGCAGAGGCTTTTTTATTTTTTAAGGAGTGATGCTATGATTGATGTTAATTTGTTTTTAGAAAAATTTTTACCCCTGCTGAAAGTAACTTTTGGAGAACGTCTGTGGTTTGTAGGTTTGCAGGGAAGTTATGCACGTGGCGAGGCGACCGAAAACAGTGATATTGACATTGTTGTTATTCTTGATGAATTAACCGCTGAAAATATTACTGCTTATGGTAAATTGGCCGAAATGCTGCCTGAAAAAGATTTATTGTGTGGATTTCTTTCGGGCAAGGCTGAATTGCTCAGTTGGGACACTGCGGAACTTTTTCAGTTTTATTATGATACAAAGCCGATAATCGGCAGTCTTGATGATTTATTATTTCTGATTGACGATAATTCTATTGACAGAGCAATTAAGACTGGCACCTGCACGATTTATCATTCGTGCGTTCATAATATGTTATATGAAAAATCATATGACATTTTGAAAAGTTTATATAAATCCGCAGTATTTGTTATTCAGGCTGTTTATTTCAGGCAGACAGGGAATTATATTTCGCATATTGCTGATTTAATGCAGGCAGTTGATAAAGAAGAATGTGATATTCTGAATACTTTTGTAAACATAAAAAACGGCATTGAGTTTAATTTTGAAGAAAAATCCGAACGGCTTTTTAAGTGGTCAGGTAGATTGATTAAAGAAGATTGAGGGGTAATTTTATGAGTGAATTATGGGATATTTATGATGAAAACAGAAAGCCTACAGGCAAAACGATTTTGAGAAGTGATTTTTTTGACCGCAATAATTGCGATTATCCTGATGAATATCATATAGCGGCGCATATCTGGATAAAAAACAGTGAGGGGAAATGGCTTATTTCCAAAAGAACCCCGAATAAGAATTATCCGCTTTTGTGGGAATGCACGGGCGGTTCGGTTGTTGCAGGCGAGGACAGTCTTTCAGGTGCATTGAGAGAGGTTAAGGAAGAACTTGGTATTGAACTTGATGTCAGCAAAGGTTATCTTTATAAATCCATAAAAAGAGAGATTTATAATGATTTCTGTGATGTCTGGTTGTTTGAATGTGATTGTGACATTAACGATGTTGTGCTTCAGGAGGGTGAAACCTGCGATGCGATGTGGGCTTCAGGCGACAAAATTTTGGAGATGATTCAGTCGCGTGAATTTATACCGATTGATAATATGGAGTATGTTCCTGATTTATTAAGAGAATGAGGATATTATGAATTATAGAATTATTACTTATGAAGAAAAATACCGTGATGATTTAATATTTATGGTACTTGAGGCGAAAAATGCGCTTGGCAAAGTTCCGTCAATTAATCCTGATTTGCTTAGCATTCAGCAAACTTATTTTGACAAGGGCGATATGTTCTGGCTTGCAGTAGATGAAAACGACAGGGTAATCGGCAGTATTGGGTACAGTTCGATTGAAAACAGCAATGACGTGTGGCTCCACAGGCTGTATATCAAATGCGATTTAAAAAGACAGGGGCTCGGCTCTGCACTTTTGAAGTTTGCCGAAGATTATCTCATTTCAATCGGCAAAGAAACGGTGCACGTTCATCTCGGTGATGAAAAATTCTTTGAGTCAAAGCAATTTTATCCGAAGCACGGTTATGAGTATTACGCACCTCGATATATGAAAAAGAGATTAATACCTGATTATTCTGAGATCATAGGGAAATGTGTAAAAGGAGTTATTGACAGACCGATTGGCAGGCGACACCCTGATTATCCGGATATTGTGTATACAGTCAATTATGGCTGTATACCTGAAATTATGGGCGGCGACGGTGAACCGCAGGATGTTTATTTGCTTGGCGTCATCGTTCCCGTAAACCGTTTTCAGGGTAAAGTTATTGCGGTTTATCATCGTTTTGACGATAATGAGGATAAGTGGATTGTTGCAGATAATAATGACTTTACCGATAATGAAATTCTGAATGCAATAAATTTTCAGGAAAAATATTTTAAAGGAAGATTATACAGATAGAAAGAGGCAGATATGAAAATTGTTATTATGGGTTACAGCGGTGCAGGAAAATCGACCCTTGCCAGGTGGTTTGCAGATTATTACGGCATACCGTGCCTTTATCTTGACCGTGTTAATTTTAAAGAAAACTGGCAGATGCGGAACAGGGAAGAGGGCAGGCAGATGGTTGCCGACTTTATGAAGCAGGACAGTTGGGTGATTGACGGCAATTACAGTGAATTTCATCAGGCTGAGCGGATTGATAATGCTGATTTGGTGGTTATTCTGCAGTATTCACGTATTGCCTGCATTAAGGGTGTGTTCGGTCGCTATTTTACCTACAGAGGTAAAACACGTGAAAGTATTGCTGACGGCTGTGCCGAAAAAATTGACCCCGAATTCTTTTGGTGGGTTATACACAAGCAGTATTCAAAAGAGAAAAAAGATAAGTTCAGATCAATTAAAAGTAAATATCCCGAGAAAACACATATTATAAAATCACGCAGGGAATTGAATGCATTTTTAGAAAATGTTATAATAACCTCACGCCGTTAGCAAAATCAAAGATTTTGACGGCTGAGAGAACATTGAATCATAAAATAAAATAATTCGGGGGTGATTTTACTATGCAGATTGAAATCAGAAAAATGAGAGCACAGGACAGGCAGGCGGTTGAGCACATATGCCTTGCGACGGCGTCGGCAGTGTTGAATTCTACGGCAAAAATGCGTGAATACACGCTGCTTATGTATAACAGATATTATACGAGAATGGTGACGGATAGTTTTGTTGCCGTAAATTCCGATGACGAGCCGATTGGCTACATACTTTGCGCCCCCGATTATGAGCGTTACAGAAAAAGTTTTTATGAAAATGAGTTGAAAAGTATCAGAAAACTTGGAATGATGAAATATTTTTCTGCCAAAAGCGAAGTTTTGTCAATGAAAAAGCGGGCGGAGGATTATCCTGCGCATCTGCATATTGATATTCTGCCCGAGTATCAGCATATGGGAATCGGCGGAAAACTGATGCAGGCTTTGCTGACTAATTTAAAAAATGAAGGTGCTAAAGGCGTTATGCTGACGGTTTCGGCAACCAACAAGAATGGAATTGCATTTTATGAAAAATGCGGATTTACGGCAGTTTCGCACGGCGCAGGCATCGTTTTTGTGATGAAACTATGAAAATATTTGCGGGTCGTCGAGGGTGCGGGTGTCCGGTGGACACCTCTGCGAAGCAGAAGCACCGACCGAGCCAACAGGTGAGACCACCGACCCCTACATAATAATACCGTAGGGGCGGATATTATCCCGCCCGTTTGGCATAAGAAAAACGGCTTAGGAATTAACCTAAGCCGTTTGTTGTTGTATTCAGTTCGGTTTAGCCAAGTTCTGAGAAGTACTTGATTGTGCGAACCATCTGTGATGTGTAACTGTTCTCGTTATCATACCAAGAAACAACCTGAACCTCATAAAGGTCATCACCGAGAGGAAGAACCATTGTCTGAGTAGCATCAAAGAGTGAGCCGTATCTCATACCAACGATATCTGATGAAACGATTTCGTCTGTGTTGTAGCCGAATGACTCTGTAGCAGCAGCCTTCATAGCAGCGTTGATAGCATCAACAGTAACGTCTGCGCCCTTAACAACAGCAGTAAGAATTGTTGTTGAACCTGTTGGTGTAGGAACACGCTGAGCAGAACCGATAAGTTTGCCGTTGAGTTCAGGAATTACAAGACCGATTGCCTTTGCAGCACCTGTTGAGTTAGGAACGATGTTAACAGCAGCAGCTCTTGAACGACGAAGGTCACCCTTTCTCTGAGGACCGTCAAGAGTCATCTGATCGCCTGTGTAAGCGTGGATTGTGCACATAATACCGCTCTGGATAGGAGCGAAATCGTTAAGAGCCTTAGCCATAGGAGCAAGGCAGTTTGTTGTGCAAGATGCTGCTGAAATAACTGTATCTTCAGCAGTAAGTGTTTCGTGGTTAACATTGAAAACGATTGTAGGAAGATCGTTGCCTGCAGGAGCAGAAATAACAACCTTGCGAGCGCCTGCCTTAACGTGAGCAGATGCCTTGTCCTTTGAAGTGTAGAAACCTGTGCACTCAAGAACAACGTCTACACCAAGTTCGCCCCAAGGAAGTTCTGAAGCGTCAGCCTTAGCATAAATTTTGATTTCTTTGCCGTCTACGATGATTGAATCATCAGTTGCTGATACTGTGTCAGCAAGAGCATATTTGCCCTGTGATGAGTCATACTTAAGAAGGTGAGCAAGCATTTTCGGGCTTGTAAGATCGTTGATAGCAACAACCTCGTAACCTTCTGCGCCGAACATCTGGCGGAAAGCAAGACGACCGATACGGCCGAAACCGTTAATAGCAACTTTTACCATTGGAAATTACCTCCGAATAAATTAATTTAAATAATTGCTTAGCACTTGATTATACAATGCTTTAATTATTTGCAAGTATATTTTATACTTTTTGAGCGTGAATATCAAGAATTTTTTTCCATTTATTAAAGTTTGTTAATTCTTAACAAAAAGGCACGCAAAAGTGTGCCTCTTTATATTTATTTTTTGAGTGTTTTCGGCGTTTTTTACGTTAATTTATAATGTGTTTGAAAAACGGGTAGATGTGGGCATCGACCCCTACAGAGATATAATAACGTTTTCGTAGGGGAGAGTCTCTGTTCCCTCCCGTAAAAATAAGGCAGGCTGATTTTATTATTTCTCTGCCTTGGTTTTTCTGCGGAGAATGATAACAGGTATCAGCGTGAGAATTGCAACGGCGGCAGATGCCCAGAACATTAAGTTGCCCGGTGCAGATGTTACAACGCCGTACTCGTTTGTATATGTGATTTCGTTGAAGCGGCATACAAAGTTGCCGATGAACGGACCTATAATCATAGGAATAAGAACGTAGAACAGAATTCTGATACCTTGGAATGCGCCTACCTTATCCTCAGGCATAAAGTCACGCACAGATGCGTTCATTGCGATTGAGAAGAGCGCCCAGCCTGCAAGCGCAGGGACTGCGGCAATAAGAAATACGATAATGCTTTTTGCAAAGCCTGCGGCGAAAAGACCTGCGGCATAAAGAACAACGGAAAACACCATAAATTTCTGTTTGCCGAGTTTATCCATAAGCCTGCCCGCAGTGATTACAAGCGTAACTGCAAGAATTACAACTACGACGGCAATTGCGATAATTGCAGGCGTAAGCGATGCCATAAGCGTGTCAAGGCTGAAATTCATTACGTTGCCGAGATAGATGAAGATGTAAGGGAAAAACACCTGAAACGCAGTTGAAGAAAGGCAGTTTGCAGAAAGTGCAAGATAAAGTCTTTTGTTTTCCTTAACCACTGATGGGCGGAAACTGTAGATTAAATCGTTCCAGTAGTTTTCGTTTGTTTCGGATTTTACCGTGCTGTCCTTAATTGTAAACAGACCGATTATACCGCACAGTGTAACGATTGCGCCGAGCACGATGAAAATTACGTCATAGCCGATTGCGCCCACAAAGCCTGCAAGACCCATGACTGCCACGGTAGCACCGATCGGCAGAATTGCGAGCACGCTTTCTACGGTTGCACGGTTTTTTGTGCTTGAAACGTCTGTAACCCAGGCGTTGAATGCGGCGTCGTTGCCTGTTGAGCCGATGAAGGACATTACGCAGTCCATAACGATAACCATTGCAACGGTTACAGTGAGGATTTTAACCTCGTCACTTAAATGGAACAGGGCTGCCGTGTTATCTCTTGAAATTGCACCGAAACTTGCGGTTACAATACCCCAGAGTATGTAGCCGATTGAAATAAACGGCTTACGCTTCCCGATTTTGTCACTCAGTGTGCCCATTAAAAATGTGGCAACTACGGTGAATGCGGCACTGGCGGCAACCATTGTTGAAATGGCGCTCATTACATCAATAGAACCGTTGACTGCTTCCTGCGAAGCACCGTTGTAAACCGAGTTGTAAAGGAACGTGTTGAAGAACATATTTTCAACCGCCCACGCAATCTGACCCATAAATCCGAACAGGATTATGTTAAACCAGATGCGGCCGCCCAGTTTACCATCTTTTTGTTTTTTCATAAAAATTTACACCCTTTCCGACTGCTGATAAGGACTGAAAATCACAATAAATCCTTTAGCAGTCGGATAAGGTGTGATGTAAATTCAGCCATCTCAAAATTATGCCATCGGCAAATTTTGAGGGCATATAATTGATTTTATATGAGTTATCATATAAAATCACCCCACAATATTATGAACGAAAAAGGAGTATTTGTCAATTATGTAACGAATAATTTTTGTAATTGTAGGGGTCGGCGGTCTCACCTGTTGGCTCGGTCGGTGCTTCTGCTTCGCAGAGGTGTCCACCGGACACCCGCACCCTCGACGACCCGAAATATAATCAACCAAACCGAAATTATTCATCATTCATTATTCATTTTATCGGGCAGGCGCAGAGACCTGCCCCTACAAATTGTGCAGTGTTTTTGATATAACGCAAAAAACGGGAGGGCACAGAGGCCCTCCCCTACGATGTTATATAATTTTGTTATTCTTTCGGAATTTTTACTGTTGCTTTGAACAGGTCGCCGTCGATGGAGAGTATTAATTCTCCGCCGTTGAGTCTGCACAGTTCTGTTGCAATGGAAAGTCCGAGTCCGTTGCCGTCTTCGTTTCGTGACTTGTCACCGCGCACAAAGCGTTCGGTCAGTTCCTGCGCAGAAATATTTAACTGTTCCTTTGAAATGTTTTTGATTTCAAAATATTCGCAGTCTGTTCCGCTGTAAAGCCTTGCATAAATGCGTGATCCGGGGGCGGAATATTTTTTCGCATTTGAAAGTAGGTTTTCAAGCACTCTGTAAATCTTTGTGCCGTCTGCAAAAGCAATGTGCTTATTCGCAGGCTCTTCAAAAATCAATTGCAAATCACGCTTTTCAAATTCTGCCGCTTCTTCAACAATTGCCTGTGCGGCAAGTTCGTTAAGATTAAGTTTTGTTTTGTTGATTGTAACGTTGCCGCTGCTGATTTTTGACGCCTCAATCAAATCTTCAATCAGCCTTTTCAGTTTGCCCGATTTTTCGGCGATAACGCCCATATATTCTCGTGCGGTTTCGTCTTCAATATTGCATTTTTGCAGCAGGTCAATATAGTTGATAACCGAGGTGAGCGGCGTTTTTAAATCGTGCGAAACGTTTGTTATAAGTTCTGCCTTTGTGCGTTCATCCTTAACCGCTTTCACGATTGCAGACTGTAAATTTGCGTTGGCAATGTCATAACTGTTTGCAAGAATTTTAAGACTGTTCGGCAGATTTTCTGCATTGTCGCTCGTCGGCTCGCCGTTTTCAACTGCGGTTATAATATTGTCAAGCGATTTGAGGTATTTCATAACAAGGTAAATAATATATCCGTCAAGCGCAAGCACGCCGAGGGCATAAATTGTTCCTAAAAATGCTATTGTACCGATTCCGACATTGTAACTCAGTATAACAAAAAGAACAGATATAATATTAAACAATGTGTAAAGCACGATTGCGGCTGTTGTTTTTCTGTCAAAATGCTTTGGCTTGTAAACAATGCCTTTGATGAATTTTTTGAGCGCCTTGAAGAATTTAACAACCATTTTAACAATAAAGGCGCAGACCATATAAATAAATGTGTTTTTGAAAATGTTTGTCTTTGCTTTGATTCCTCTTGCAAGGCTTGTGAAAAATTCTGCCGTAAACAGGTAAGCAAGTACTGTGAGCGCATTCGGAATAAGCGGGTAATACGGCTTTTTCAGTAAGCCTATTGGTGTTTTAAAGTGCATACCTGGGTCATATAGGTAAAGATAATCAAAATAGTTTGAAATGTATACAAAAAATCCTATAATGCATAGCGTTACCAATCCGCCTGAAACAGCCAGATGAATGTCATAGGGCAGTTTATCTATCGGCGCAAGTTGTTCCTGACCGTTTTTATGTCCTGCAAGGCACATTGTGATAATAAAGAATATCAGCGCCAGCACACCGTAAATAACGGTTTCGGCAATGAATTTTTCAACATTCATCTGTGAAGTTGCCGTTATATTATCAAAATACTCTTTATAATGGTCATTATGCTGAAAAGTCGGGTCTATAACAATATAAACGCTTAAGCCTTTGTTTGCCGAAATGCTGAAATTATTGTTGATAATATAGTTAACATTGCTCGTTATTTCGTCATTTTCAAAAAGCAGGTATATATTATTGTCGTTTGCTTTTGAAAGCACTTCTTCTTTGCCGCTTGTGTTTGTAACCACCGTGCCGTCGTCAGCCTCGGCATAATAAAGAATGTTTTTTATATTGCGTGCGGCAAGTTCTTCTGGTGAAGTATAAGGATTTTCATTTATTACATTGTTAAATTCGTTTATAAATTTTTCTTTTATTTTATCGTCTGTTAAAGCCTCGTCGCATCTTGCGTTTACATAGATGCTGTACACGTAATTAATAATATTTACGGTTATATCAGTTTCAAATATATTGCTGTATTCATAATAACTGCTATACATTGTGGTTTCAAATGTTCCGTCTTCACGGTAATAATCCTGTCCTTCAATGAATTTGCTTTCGTTAGGCAGTCCTGAATCATATTTTGCTTTGTATTCCTTGTATTCGGCAAGAAACTGCTCTGCGCCTCGTTCACGTTCAGACTCCATATCCTTTGTACGCTTGTTGTATAATACGCTCCGCGTTATTGCCTCGATATCCTGCCGGTAAAGATATTCAAAACTATGTGAATCAACAAAGGTGTTACCGCTTGTAATGTCGCCGAAGCAGTACAGATAACGTGCCACCTTCAGTCCGCTGTTGCAGGCAAGTACAAGCATAATGCAGGCGATTATAATGCATAATGCCTTTGTAAAATTGTTTTCTTTAAATTTTGTCCATTTTGTATCCAAGTCCGTACACCACCTTAATATATTTAGGGTCTTTCGGATTAATTTCAATCTTTTCTCTTATATTTTTAATGTGAACGGTTACTGTTTTTTCTGTTTTAAAGGACGGTTCATTCCAAACCGATTCATAAATCTGTGAGGACGAGAGCACTCTGCCCATATTTTTTGCAAGGAATTCAACAATCAGGTATTCCCTTGCGGTCAGTTTTACTTCGTCGCCGTCAACAAAAACGGTTTTTGCCTCTGTGTCCACCACAAGACCGCCTGTAACAATCTGCGTGTTTTTCTGTACAAAACCCGAAAAAGAAATGTAGCGCCTTATCTGCGATTTAACCCTTGCCACAAGTTCAAGCGGGTTGAACGGCTTTGTAACATAATCGTCTGCACCGAAGCCGAGACCTGCAATTTTGTCCGTATCCTCAGATTTTGCCGAAAGCATAATGATTGGAAAGTTCTGTGTTTCCCTTATTTTCAGTGTGGTCTGCAGTCCGTCAAGTTTCGGCATCATAATGTCCAGCACAAGGCAGTGAATTTCATTTGATTTTATGATTTCAAGTGCGTCAATTCCGTTCTCGGCTTTAAGCACGTTGAAACCCTCTGCCTTTAAATAAATTTCAATTGAATCAAGGATTGCTCTGTCATCGTCGCACACGAGCACTGTGTTGTTTGAGTTATCCATATTTATCACCGCCTTTATTGTATCACATTAAATTTGAAAAGAAAAGAAATGAAATAAATAACCTGTTTCCCTTGTGTATATTAAAACACCCTGCAATAAAAGCAGGGTAATAAAAAAGTTAAGAAATTATAAATAATGTGAATTGTGTATTCCCGTTTCAGCCGGATTTTTATAAAATTCTACGATTTCAGTTAAAAAATTAACCGGGATTCACTGTTAGGCGATTCCCGGTTTTTCGGTTGTTTTTTATTATTCTTCAAGCAAATTATTTTCTCTCAGCATATCAATAAACTTATCAATATCCTTTTTTGCTGTTGCGGCGTCTACTTCGTATTCGTCAAGTACCATTTTCAGCATTTCGTCTTTCGTAATGTCCTTTTGCAGGCAGTCCCAGAAAAAACCGCCCGAGCCGTTGAGCGTAATCATTCCGTTAAAATCAAATGCAGTTCTGCCCACGGGCACAACAATTTCAGAGCCTGCAATATTTCTTTTTGCAAATCCGTTTTTTATTTTCATAATAACACCTTTTTATGTTTTATTTTGCTGTCGGACACAATTTGCCCCTTATGGTACGTTATGGCGGCAACCGTAGGGACGGAAGATTCCCCCACAGTGTGGGGGAAATGTCACACAGTGACAAAGGGGGACGGCGCTCGTAAAGTGTCCCCGACGTACCGCTTTTATATTATTTACAGATAACCTGTATAGTTATTATAACAATTTGCACAAATGCTTTCAAGCAATAGTCGAAAAAAGATAAAAATTTACAGAAATTTTGCTGTTCTACTTGAAGATATAACCTTAATTGGTTATAATATCAATGGTAATTTTTAATAATTATTAAAAAGGATAAAAGGAGATTTAAAATGGTTTATTCAAATGAAGTTGAACAGATGTGTACCGTTAAAAAAGGTCCGCATCATGGTCCTGCTCCTATTCCCGAAGAAGGAAAATGGGTAAAATCTTATCAGATCAGCGACATCAGCGGCTTTTCACACGGTATCGGCTGGTGCGCACCGCAGCAGGGTGCCTGCAAAATCAGTCTTAATGTTAAAGACGGTATTGTAGAGGAAGCACTTGTTGAAACAATCGGCTGTTCAGGCATGACTCACTCTGCAGCAATGGCAGCAGAAATTCTGCCGGGCAAAACACTTCTTGAATGTCTTAATACAGACCTTGTTTGTGACGCTATCAACGTTGCTATGAGAGAAATTTTCAAGCAGCTTGCTTACGGCCGTTCACAGTCTGCATTCTCAGAGGGCGGTCTTGTTGTAGGCGCTGCTCTTGAAGATCTCGGTAAGGGTCTCAGAAGTCAGGTAGGTACAATGTTCTCAACAAAACTCAAGGGCGTTCGTTATATGGAAATGGCTGAGGGTTATGTTACACGTATGGCTCTTGACGAAGAAGGCGAAGTTATCGGCTATGAATTCGTTAAGGTAGGCAAGATGCTTGAGGATATTCGTCACGGCAAAACTCCTGACGAGGCATACAAAGCAAATATCGGTAATTACGGTCGTTTTGCAAATGCTGCAAAGTATATCGACCCTCGTGAAGAATAAGATAAGGAGGACTGAAAAATGGCAAATGATGTAAAATTTGAAGGCAAGGAAAGAAGAATTGCCAAAATAGAAAAATGTCTTGCAGAATACGGTCTTTCAAGTCTTGAAGAAGCAAGAGATTTATGCCTTTCAAAGGGCATTGATGTAGATGCTATCGTTAAAGGCGTTCAGCCTATCGCATTTGAAAACGCAAGTTGGGCTTACACACTCGGCGCTGCAGTTGCTATCAAAAGCGGTGTAACAACTGCTTCGGCTGCTGCTGAAAAAATCGGTGTAGGTTTACAGGCTTTCTGTATCCCGGGTTCAGTTGCAGAGCAGAGAAACGTTGGTCTCGGTCACGGTAATCTCGGCGCCCGTCTTCTTTCTGAAGAAACAAAGTGCTTTGCATTCCTTGCAGGCCACGAATCATTCGCTGCTGCTGAGGGTGCAATCGGTATCGCAAGAACTGCTAATAAGGTTCGTAAAGAGCCTCTTCGCGTTATTCTTAACGGTCTTGGTAAAGATGCTGCTTATATTATTTCAAGAATCAACGGTTTCACTTATGTAAAAACAGATTATGATTTCTATACAGGCGATCTTAAGGTTGTTGAAACAAAGTCATTCTCAGACGGTGAAAGAGCAGCAGTTAAGTGCTACGGCGCTAACGATGTTCTTGAAGGCGTTGCAATTATGAAGGCTGAGGGCGTTGATGTTTCTATCACAGGTAACTCAACTAACCCGACTCGTTTCCAGCACCTTGTTGCAGGCACATACAAGAAGTGGGCGCTTGAAAACGGCAAGTCATACTTCTCAGTTGCATCAGGCGGCGGCACAGGCCGTACACTTCATCCTGATAATATGGCTGCAGGTCCTGCATCATACGGTTTAACAGACTCTATGGGCAGAATGCACGGCGACGCTCAGTTTGCAGGTTCATCTTCAGTTCCTGCTCACGTTGAAATGATGGGTCTTATCGGTATGGGTAACAACCCAATGGTAGGCGCAACAGTTGCAACAGCAGTAGCCGTTGAGGAAGCAATGAAAGCATAAGCATTTCATTCGGCAAAAATATAAAATGAATGACTATCCTTTTATTTGGATAGTCATTTTTTGTTACTGTATTTGTTTATTAAAATCTCTTTTGGCATATATAACGCGCATTATTGTGACGGTCTTTGTGCTTTCGTTAACTGTATAAAACATCATATAGTTTTTCACAATAATTTGTCTGTACTCTTGTTCTAATGGCTTAATAGGCGTGTATACATTATTTGAATAAGGGAAATTACATATATTTTCTGCTGAAGCAATAAAATTTTCAGCAAGTTTTGATGCAACTATGGGATTTTTCAGTTCATTTGAAATGTATTTTATAATCTCAAGCATATCATTTTTTGCAGTTGGCAAAAATTCAAGCTTATACATTTATTGTACCTTTAAGTTCGGCAAGAACTTCCTTTGCTGAAAATCTTTTATCTGTTAATTTTGCTTCTTTTTCAGCAGCCTGTAATTTGAAATATACTTCGCTTTCAAATTGTAAATTCTCGTATGCGTCCATACTTAAAACGACCATATCGCCAAAACCGTTTTTAGTTAAAAAAACAGGCTTTTGTGTTTCGTGTACGGTTTTAGATATATCGGCAAAATTGTTTCTTAAATCCGAAACCGGTCTGATTGAATTATTCATAATATCATCTCCTTGGTATTATTTTAGCATAATTATGCTAAAATATCAATAGGTATCAATGCTGAAAATTACATTCGGATTTTTTTAATACAAATATAAAATGGATGACTATCTTTTTATTTGGATAGTCATTTTTTGTTACCTTTTTTGCATTTTGATGTTCAAAAAAGGTAACTTGCATTTGCTTATATTGAAAATGATAACGCCTTTTGATATATTTTGAATATCGGGAGGGGTTATTTTGAACATTATTGAAATTGAGAATTTAACGAAACGATATGGCGATTTTACGGCTGTAAATAATATTTCTTTTTCTGTTGATGAGGGGGAATTTGTCGGCTTTTTGGGTGTTAACGGTGCAGGCAAGTCTACAACTATAAATATGATGTCAACCCTGCTTGCCTCTGACGGCGGAAATATAAAAATATGCGGATATAATCTTAAACAATCGGAAGAAATAAGAAAGAATATAGGTATCGTATATCAGGAAAATGTGCTTGATGATTTGCTTACGGTGAATGAAAACCTTGTATGCAGAGGCGTATTGCACGGAATATCAAAAGCTGAGGTCAAAAAGAAAATATCACAGCTTGGCGGACTGTTTGGCATTGATGAAATTCTGAATAAAAAATACAAGTTTTTATCGGGCGGACAGAAAAGAAAATGTGAAATAGCGGCGGCGCTTATGCATACGCCGAAAATACTTTTTCTTGATGAGCCTACAACAGGGCTTGATCCTGCTTCAAGAATTGAGGTGTGGAACACTGTGAAACTAATGTGTGACAGTTCTAATATGACCGTATTTCTTACAACCCACTATATGGAGGAAGCGGCTGAAGCGGATAAAATTATAATTATTGACAAAGGCGCGCTTATTGCACAGGGCACGCCGAATGAACTTAAGGAGCAATATGCATATGATTATCTGAAAATCTACTCGGATAAAAATATTGCAGACAGACTGACTGAATTTGACTTCCGCATTCATAACAACTGCACAGTAATAAAACTGCATAATACGATTGAGGCTATTGAAATTCTTAACCGTTTGCAAAAAGATATAACTGCTTTTGAGGTTGTTCAGGGCACGCTCGATGATGTGTTCATTAATGTAACTGCGGCAAGACAAAAAATGACGGCAGGTGATGAAAAATGAAACAGTATTTACAGTTGGTTAAGAGAAATATATTGATTTATCTGAGGGATAAGGGCGCAGTTTTCTTTTCACTTTTATCTATGATTGTAGTTTTATGCCTTACAGTGTTCTTTTTAGGCGATGTTAACATAACTGCTTTGACAGAAAAACTTGCTTTGCTGCCGAATAGAGATGAAGCAGCCGATAAGCAAAATGCATTTTTGCTGATTCTTACATGGACAGCAGGCGGCATTATTCCCGTAAATGCGGTTATGGTAACGCTTTCCTCGCTTTCGGTAATGATTAAGGATAAAACGAGCAGACGGTTTGATTCAATATACACCTCGCCTGTCAGCAGAAGTGCGGTTGTACTGTCGTATATAACGGCGGCGTGTTTTTCTTCAATCATAATCTGCACTATTACATTTGCGATTTCGGAAATCTACTGTTTTGTCAGCGGTGCGGCCGTTTTATCGTTAATTTCACATATAAAAATTTTTATAATGATAATAGTTAATTCTTTCGTATATTCTGCTATAATGTATTTGTGCGCAGCATTTATTAAGAGTGAAGGTGCGTGGAGCGGCTTCGGCACGGTTATAGGTGTGCTTGTCGGTTTCTTCGGCGGGATTTATATGCCTATAGGCGAACTTTCATCAACACTTGCTGCCGTTTTAAAGTGTACGCCTGTAATTTACAGTACGGTTATGTTCAGGCAGGTTGTCTGCAATGATATTTTAAACACGCTGTTTTGCGGTGTGCCGAGTGAAATTGCAGATGTTTATAAGGAAACAATGGGAATAACAATTAGTTTATTTGATAAAAATATTTCATCTGCTATATGTATGGCAATACTTGCGGCATTTGGCATTGCGTTTATAATTGCAGGAATATTGATAACCAAGCATTCACGAAAGATGGGTAACAAATGAAAATAATAATTGAAACGTCCGGGCAGAACGAAGAAGATGAGATTATCATAAGATGCAGAAATCTTGATGATGATTTGCTTGAACTGATATATCGTTTAAGAGAAGGTCAAAATCAGATAACAGGATATCGGGATAAAGAAATTGTGCAGTTGCCGCTTAAAAATATTTACTATTTTGAGGCAGTTGACAATAAGGTGTTTGCTTATTGCGAAACGCAGGTTTATGAAGTAAAACTTAAACTTTATCAACTTGATTATTCAAACTTTATAAGAGTATCAAAATCTGTTGTACTGAATTTATCAAGAATAAAATCACTGTCCCCGCTGTTTAACGGAAAACTTGAGGCTAATCTTAAAAACGGCGAAAAGGTGATTATATCAAGGCAGTATGTGCCTGATTTGAAAAAATCGCTTGGAATAACGAGGTGACCGATATGAGATTTTTAAAAGATTTGCTGCGTAATTTTGCTTATGTAACTACGGGAATAGTGATTGCATTTGCCGTTTACACGGCGATTATAGGCGTAAAAGAAGTGCCGATAATTATGGTGGCGGAGATACCTGCCGCAGGGCTTGTTACTGCGCTTATAGCAACTGCAATGTTGTTTAAAGAGCAGCGCACACGCAAAGGGACTGCCGCAGTAACTGTGCTGAATTATATACTGGTAAGTGCGGCAATGGTGGCTCTCGGTTTGTTATTCGGCTGGATTGAGTTTGAAATAAAACAGATTTTATTAATGTTTGCCTGTGTTGTTTTTGTTTATGCTTTTACGGTTATTATTTCTTATTTTACACTTAAAAAGGAAGCAGATGAAATAAATGAGGCACTGAAAAATAAATTCTCGGATAATGAGTCGTAAATTTTAATAAGATATATGCTTTATTTACAGGACTGTATCGGATAAAAATTCAAGGCAGTCCTGCTTTTCTTTTCCTTATGCAGATGAACCGCTTTGAATAATATTTAAAATCATATTTCTTTTTACAAATTTGTCTTGACATTTGAGTAATTTTCAAAGATACTATATCATGGAGGAATGGAGAGTATGGGAATTACAAATATAATTAACCTGCTTGGCGGACTTGGTTTATTTCTTTTCGGAATGAAATATATGAGCGAGGCAATTAACCAGGTAGCAGGTAATAAAATGAAAAATCTGCTTGAAAAACTGACCCGAAACAGGTTTAAGGGTTTCTTTTTGGGCGTTCTTGTTACAGCGGTGATTCAGTCGTCTTCGGCTACCACCGTTATGCTTATGGGCTTTCTTAACGCAGGCATTATGGATTTGGCTCAGGCAACGGGCGTTATAATCGGCGCAAATATCGGCACAACGATTACTGCCGTGCTTATTGCGATTGATGTTTCATTTATTGCACCGGTGTGTATTTTTGTCGGTGCGGCAATGGCGCTTTTCTCAAAAAAACAGACTAAAAAGTATATCGGTCAGATTATTCTCGGCTTCGGCGTGCTTTTCTTCGGTTTGAAATATATGAGCGGTGACGCCGCAATGGGTGTACTTAAAACAAGTGAGGCGTTTCAAGGCTTTATTACGCAGGCGAATAATCCGTTTTTAGGTCTTATAATCGGTATTGCAATCTGTGCCGTTTTGCAGTCATCAAGTGCGGCAATCGGTATTCTTCAGATACTTGCACTTAACGGCCTTATGCCGATGCAGTTTGCAATTTATCTCATAATCGGCATTAATGTCGGCTCGGCAATGCCGCTGTTCCTGTCTGCAATCGGTGCGAAAACGAATGCAAAAAGAGCCGCTCTGATTTACTTTATTTTCGATTTAATCGGTATGTTCATATTTATGCCCGTGGCAATGTTTACGCCTTATACCGACTGGCTGGCAACAGTTTCATCAAACGGTTCGGTTCAGGTTGCTGCCGGACATATTATATTTAAAGTAGTAACGGCGCTCGTGCTTTTGCCGTTTGTTCCCGTTATTGTTAGGATTACCGAAAAACTTATCAAAAGCAAAGAGCATGAAACTGAAATGCGCTTTATCTTTATCGATAAATATCTTGCGGATACTACTGCATCAACCATTCTTCAGGTTAATAAAGAGGTTGAGCGAATGGCGCTTCTTGTGCGTGAT
Organism: Eubacterium sp.; assembly: GCA_014465955.1. Taxonomy (GTDB): domain Bacteria; phylum Bacillota; class Clostridia; order Oscillospirales; family Acutalibacteraceae; genus Eubacterium_R. Next base: position 17,284 of record JACTVT010000038.1, read on the forward strand.
AATTTTGTTACTGCCTGCGAGGGCTTTATGGTGTATGATACAAGTCAGGCACAAAAAATTACTGAAAATGAGAAACTGATAAACTGGCTGAATCATAATATTTCAGATTATATGGTTACGCTAACTTCAAGCGGACCTACTGCTGAGGATTCAGAGCATATCGGTAAATTGTTTCACGTTATAACCGACCTTGAGCGTGTCGGCGACCACGCCGTAAATATTCTTGAAAGAACAGAGCAGGCAAAGGAATACGAAGTGAATTTTACGGAATACGGTATTCAGGAATTCTGTGATATTTACGAGGCGTCACTTCAATTGTTTGACCGTGCCATGGGCGCGTTTAAGAATAATAAATTGCCCGATGAGGAAGCGTCTCAGTTGCATTTACTTGAAGACTCTATTGACAGGCTTACACTTCAGGCACAGGATAATCACGTGCAGCGTCTTCGTGAAAAAAGGTGCCACACAACGTCAGGCGTTGTGTTTACAAAGGTTCTTCAGGACCTCGAGCGTGTTGGCGATCATTCCTACAATATCGCTTGGGCCGCACGTCAGGATAAGGATTTAATCAGGCAGATATAGCATATGAAAACGTAAAGCACCACCGTTTTGGGTGGTGCTTTTGTTTATACGTGTCGTAGGGGCGGATATTATCCGCCCGTGGTTTTGCTGCAATAATAAAACGGGCAGGCACAGTGGCCTGCCCCTACGGTGTTTTATTTATGATGTTATAAAGCGGTCGAGGTATGTCAAATTACAAATCCTTAAGCGAAAGCACGTCGAGGTGGGCGGTTTTGCTTTTGCTTTGGATTATGATTGATTCGGCTGCTGCAATGCTTGCAATAAGGCAAACGATTGACAAGCCGATTTGTTCGCTGAACCAACTAATCAGGAAAGGCAGTGAAAACAGGCTAAGACCTAAAATTTTGCCGAAAAGCGAATGCACAAAATAAAACTTTCCGAAACGCTTTTTTGCTATAACTGCCGATATAATAAATCCGATTACGGCAATGATCATCCATACAAAAGTCCACACCGGAACAAGGCTGTGAAAGACTAATATTTTGGCAAGTGACAAATATGTTAAAACATCACCGGCAGTGTCCAGTTTAGCCCCGAGCAGGCTTGAAACATCCAATTTTCTTGCGAGAAATCCGTCCATTAAATCTGTTAATCCGCAGAATGTGTATATAGAAAGGAATGAGCAGGAAATGGTTGTAAAGAAAAATAATATGGATGCAGCAATTATTCTCATTGATGAAATGATATTCGGAATGTGCTTTTTCATAATTTTAACCCCCTCTGCGAATAATTTACTATATGTAATATTATTCCCGTTTACATAGTAACTTAAAAATAATTATTTGTCAATATTCGGAAGAAATTATACTTATTGTATACTCAAATTTTACTTACAGAAAAACCTCTCCGCTTGCAGAGAGGTTTTGCAATTAAATATTGCGGGCAGGCACAGTGGCCCGCCCCTACGGGGTGTTTGGGCAAGGTAAAACCCGCGGAGTTAATTCCGCGGGTCGGGGGTTATGACAAATGCAGGATTTCCACAATTTGACGCTTATATTTTAAAAATTCATCCGTCAGATTAAAATCATCTGCTCTCGGTTTCGGCACATCAATGATGATTTCTTCATCAATTGAACCCGTCTGCGCAGAGAGAATATAAATCCTGTCAGACAGCAGAATTGCCTCGTCAATATCGTGTGTGATGAAAACGGTTGAAAGATTGATTTTTTTCATCACGTCAAGATACCATTTGTGAATTTTGCTTTTTGTAATCGTGTCAAGCGCGCTGAATGGTTCGTCAAGCAGAGCCACACCGTTTGATGAAAGATAAGTTCTCAGCAGTGCGGCTCTCTGCCTCATTCCGCCCGACAGTTCACTCGGGTACTGATACTGCGTGCCTGCAAGCCCGAAGGTTTCAAAGTACGGTTCGGCTTTCTGCCGTGCCTGCTTTTTTTTCATTCCGTTTAAAATCAGCGGCAGGCATACGTTGTCTATCACCTTGCGATAGGGGAAAAGCAGGTCTTTCTGCAGCATATAACTGATTGCGCCGGGTTTGCCCGTTATGTTTTCACCTTTCAGCAAAACCGTTCCCGTATCGGGTGTGTAAATGCCTGAAAGTATGTTGAAAAGCGTAGTTTTGCCCGAGCCGCTCACGCCGAGCAGGCTGATGATTTCGCCCTCGTTCAGCGTGATTGAAACGTTGTTTAAAACCTGTTTTTCGCCAAATCTTTTACTAATGCTTTCTGCTTTTAAAATTTCCATAATTTATGCCAGATAATCATTTGTAAAGCCGAAGCCTGCAGGGATTTCTTTTTCAATCAGTTTTTCATCATAAAGCCATTTATAAAATCCGTCCCAGCGTGCAGGGTCAATATATCCCCATTTTTCAGCATCTGCAACATATTCGTTTGCAAGCCACTTCTGGCTTTCCTTAACAAGTTCTTCAGAGCCTACAAGTGACTGTGTATCGTCGCTCTTAACAAGAATATCAGCGGCTTCATCGGGATTTGCAATTGCAAATTCATAACCTTTTTTAGTTGCTTCAAGGAATGCCTTTACATCATCGGGGTTGCTCTGTAAAAAGTCATTGTTTGCAACAAGAACAGGTGTGTAATAGTCAAATGTTTCGTTAAGGTCTTTGAAATAGAAGAAATCGGTGTCAATGTTATTAACCTTGGCGTTGATGCCGCCCCAGCCGTAGAACACCCAGATTGCGTGGTCGGGATTGGCGTTTATATCCTGTGCCTCGTCTGTAACCGTGTTCGGAATTTTGTTTACTGCGTTCCAGTCACCGCCGTCATTTGTAACAACATTTTCAAGCGTTGCAAGTTCAATCGGTGAATCCCATGTAAGATAGGTTTTGCCTGATAAGCCGGCAGGGCGGTCCATTCCCTGACCTTTTAAGGACATAATTCCCGATGTGTTGTGCTGAATCAGTGCGCATACGGCTGTAACATTAATTGGTGTGTCCGATGTGAATGCAGCGGCAAGAATATCCTGACAGTCAACAGCAAACTGTGCCTGACCTGCAGCGCACGCCTGTGTTGCTCCATCTTCGGGTGGCTGAACAAGTGTAACGTTAAGTCCTGCCTCTTTGTAGTAGCCTTTGTCAAGGGCCACAAACATACCTGTGTGGTTTGTGTTCGGTGTCCAGTCAAGGCATACTGTAATGTCTGTAAGGTCGTCGGTTTTGTTGTTATTGTTTTCTGTTTTTGCGCAGGCAGTAATGCTTACGGCTAAAATTACAGTCATAAGCAGTGCCAGAATTTTATTTAATTTTTTCATTTATGTACTCTTCTTTCACTTGTTTGTTGTATTTTTTTCTTTTTTCTGCCATGGCATTGCTGTCTTTTCAAGCAGGCTGACAAGCGCCATAAGCACAAGGCTGATTGCCGAAATAAAAATGATAACGGCAAACATTTTGTCAAACGCGTAGGCTTTTTTTACTCTAGTCATATACACGCCGAGCCCCTCAAAACCGCCCAGCCATTCTGAAACGACTGCGCCGACTACGGCATAACTTGCCGAAATGCGAAGCCCCGAGAAAAAGGATGCAGTGGCGTTCGGCAGTTTAACGTATCTGAAAATCTGCAGCCTGTTTGCGCCCATTGCACGCATTAAATTTACTGCGTCACTGTCTGCAGCACCGAAGCCGTTGAGCAAACCGATTGCAATCGGGAAAAAGGTTGTAATTACCACAAGCGTGATTTTCGGAGCCATTCCGAAGCCCATCCACAAAACGAGCAGCGGGGCAATAGCAATGGTGGGTATAGTCTGTGTGATAACAAGAATCGGGTAAATTGCTTTATACAGAAATTTGAACCTGTCCATCAGTGTGGCAATGATAAATGCAAGAGCTATGCCGATAAGCAGACCGTAGCACGCTTCCTGCAGGGTAACGGCCGCCTGTTTCATCATAACCGAAAAGTTGCTGAAAAATGCTTTCACAACATCAACGGGTGACGGCAGCATATATGCAGGTATAACCTCACGGTCGTTGCATATGTACCATATCAGAATAATAACGCCGATTGCCAGCACGGGGGCAGATTTGTCCCCAAAAGCGGAAAGCCTTTGCTTTGACTTACTGCTGGTGGTGCTTTGTAACTTTTTTGTCAATTGTAAGCACCTCGCCCTCAGGGTTGTAAACTACCTTAACATAGGCGCTTACACTGCTGCAGCCTGCCTTGATAGCAACCTTCTGGCAGTTTGCAACAATCTCCATAAGTTCGTCATAACTTTCGCCCTCAATTGTTGTTTCAAACGGGCCCACATAGCAGTTGAGTCCTGTGCTTTTGATGTAGGCAATGACCTCGTCAACAATGCGGATAAGTTCGTCTTCGTCGTGAACATCAGGTAAAACCTGAATTGCAACACTTGCTTTCATAATTTTTTCTCCTTAAAAAATAGTTTTGCTGAAGCCATAACCGGTATCGGCTTCACTCAACAAGCCAAAAGAAAAAGCCTATACTACGAGGGTAGTATAGGCCATAATTATTGTATATCGTCTTCACCGTCCATACTAATGCTCGGTTTGAAGGGTATAATCTCAGCCTTTTACAGCACCCCTGACTTATTAAGTTACTGCTATTATAGTGCCATTAATCCTGTTTGTCAATGATTTTTTGCAAATCGCAAAGTTTGCCCTTGTCCATCGGCTTGGCGTTTTTCAGCGGATTTTCAATTTTTAGATTTTCATATTTAAAAAATCCCATCGTGTGAAAGGGGAGCAGTTCGTATTTTTCGTAATGGAACTGATTTGCAAATTCTTTATATTTGCGTATTTCGTCTTCGTTGTCGTTGATGCCGGGCACAACAACGGTGCGAAGCCACAGGCGCTTGCCCGTTTCGGTGCAGTATCTGCCGATTGCAATAAAGTTTTCAAAATTGCCGCCTGTGTATTTTTTGTAGTCTGCCTCGTTGTAAAATTTAATGTCAAGAATAACCATATCGGCATTATCAATGCAGGTCTTAACGGTGTCGGTCAGCGGCACACTGCCCGAAGTGTCAAGGCAGTAGCCGATGCCCTCGGCTTTCAGCAGGGGAGAAATCTCGTTTATAAATTCAGCGTTCAGCAACGGCTCGCCGCCTGAAAAGGTTACACCGCCGCCGTTTTTAAAATACGGCTTGTAGCGTTTAATTTTTTTTGCAAGTTCCTCGGCAGTGTATTCGGTGCCTGTGCCGAACCACGTGTCGGGATTGTGGCAATAAACGCACCGAAGCGGACAGCCTGTAAAGAATACGCCGTAGCGGATTCCCTCGCCGTCAAGCGCCGCCATGGATTCGATTGAATGTATTGTTGTTGTCATATTTTACCTCGTGTCTGATTGTGCCTTGTCGCAAGAAAAAATTCACTAATCAGTTATTGTTATAATATTTATCTTCAGTCCATTTTGCGGGATTGTTATTTATATATTCCCAAACATTTAAATAGTCTTCTTCATTTCGGATAATA
>JACTVT010000004.1 GCA_014465955.1 Eubacterium sp.
ATTTTTTTCCTTATATCAACATTTTTTTATTAAATATTAATTAATATATTCTTAAATATAAACGAAAAAGATATTTTGTCTATATTTTCAGAAGAAACAAGATTAATTTCCTTTATTATATTTTCTCCCGCATAAATTATGATTCTGCCGACTTTATCATCAGTAAAAACAGGGGCATTTACTTCTTCACTGATTTCATATTTGTATGAAATCTCGCCCTCGCCTTTTTTAACAAGTATTTTTTCACTGTTGCTGTAAACAGGTTTAAATTCTTTTGCAACACCGTTTTTCACTTTAATTGATGTAATCTGACTTTCATCAATCTGCGGTTCAATAAGTTGATAATTGGCAAATCCGAAATCGAGCAAATTTCTTGCACTGTTAAATCTGTCATCGCTTGTATCACTGCCGAGCACTACAGCAACAAGATTTAAATTATCTCTGCTTGCTGTTGCACAAAGACAGAAGCCCGCATTAGATGTTGTACCCGTTTTAAGCCCTGTTATGCCGTCATATTTATTAATCAACTTATTTGTATTATTAAGTTCCGTTTCACCGTTTCTGAGACTGTCAAGCCAAATTGTTGAATAATCAGTAATGATTGAATGTTTCATAATTTCACAGGCAATTACACCCAAATCATAAGCACAGGAATAATGATTTTTAGTGGTGTCATCAAGTCCGGTACAGTTTTCAAAATTACTGTTTTCAAGACCTAATTCTTTTGACCTGTCATTCATCATCTGAACAAAACCGCTGAGCGAGCCTGCAATATGAACGCCGAGTGCAACACAGGCATCGTTGGCAGACGCAACAACAACTGCTTTAAACAAATCATCAACCGTCATTGATTCACCGACTTCAAGCCAGATCTGAGAACCGCCCATTTTTGTTGCTTCTTCGGTAGCAGTTACTTCATCCGCTAAACTGATTTTGCCGCTGTCAACCGCTTCAAGAACGAGCAAAATACTCATAAGTTTGGTAACCGATGCAGGAGAAAGATGCTCATAAGCATTGTTTTCATAAATAATTTCGCCTGTGTCAATGCACATAAGCACTGAAGATTTGGCTTTCACATCAATACCGGATTGATTATCAGTTTCATTTGCCATACACCTCAGCGGCATAATGAGGGCGAGCATTAAAGCCATTATAAATAAAAATGCTTTTTTCATAAATATCACCGATATATACTTATTCCTTTTCTATTGTAATAATTCCCCAACTTTGATATAATTATGTTATAAATACAGGAGAATGATTATGAAAGCAGCAATTTATACCCTTGGTTGCAAAGTTAACCAGACTGAAAGTGAATATATGGCAGAATTACTGTCAAAAGCAGGTTTTGAAATCGTAAGTCCGAATGAAGATGCTGATTTTTATATTATAAATTCGTGCACCGTTACCGCAACTGCAGATCAAAAAACAAGACAGAATGTAAGAAAATTCAAAAGAAAGCACCCTGATTCGGTAGTTATTCTGACAGGCTGTATGCCGCAGGCTTTTCCGAAAGAAGCCAAAGAACTGATACAGGCAGACATTGTGCTTGGAAATAAAAATGACGGTGATATTCTTGAATTAATCAATCAGTATAACATAAACAAAAGCAGAGTTATTGCTATTGACAACCACAAAACAGGTGATGAATTCAGAGAATGTTCAATCGCAAAATTTTCCGAAAGAGTAAGAGCCTTTGTTAAAATTGAAGACGGATGCGACAGATTCTGCTCATACTGCATAATACCTATGAGCCGAGGCAGAGTACGCTCAAAATCACTTAAAGTTTTAAAAAACGAAGTTAATAATCTTGCAGACAACGGCATTAAAGAAATTGTACTTGTCGGAATAAATCTTTCTGCATACGGAAAAAATGAAAAATTCAATATTGTAGATGCAGTAAAAATCTGTGCTGAAAATGACAAAATATTAAGAGTAAGGCTTGGCAGTCTTGAGCCCGACCACATTACAGACGATATAATCGAAGAACTGTCAAAAATTGATAAATTCTGCCCGCAGTTTCATATTTCACTGCAAAGCGGCTGTAATAAAACTCTAAAAAATATGAACAGGCACTACACTGCAGAAGAATACAAAACACTGTGTGACAAACTCAGAAGCGCATTTAAAGACACTTCAATAACAACCGACGTTATGGTAGGCTTTAACGAAGAAACCAAAGAAGATTTTGCCGATAGCCTTAACTTTGTAAAAGATATCGCTTTTGAAAAGGTGCACACTTTCCCCTACTCACAAAGAGAAGGCACAAATGCTTCAAAAAAAGGTGATTCTGTTTCAAGAAATGAAAAAGAACACAGAGCGTCAATTATGATTGCAGAAACAGATAAAATAAGAAGAAACTATCTTAATTCTTTAATCGGTAAAACAGTAAATGTTTTATTTGAAAATGAAATTGAAAAAAACATTTATCAGGGATATACAAAAAATTATACCCCTATCAGAATTGAGTCAGACAGGGATATAATCGGCAATGAACTTGATGTTGTTATTACGCAGTCTTTTGATGATTACTGTACGGCTAAATTACGTTTTTTATATTTTCAACTTCATCAATAACACTTTGGTTTTCTTCATCAACAAGGTAACTGTAAGAATAAATATTAAAACCGCTGATTTCATCTAATTGATATATATAAGATATCTGACGAGAGATTATGTCACTGTTATCTATAAACTCATTTTTTGCATAATCTTTTGAGGATGAAGCAAATTCATCTTCACTTCCCGCTTTGTATAATGGAAGCCCGATATATAATTTGCAGGATTTTGTAATCTCGCACCACTGTTTTACCGTTTTTGTAAACGGCTGCACCTGATTATGGAATCCAAAATAAACCTGCGGGCATATATAGTCAACATACCCTTCTTCACTGACCCATTTCTCGACATCAGCATAAAGTTTATTGTAATTTGTTTTAATATTGGACTGCGGACTTATGCCAAACAGGACTTCACTGTTTATTTCTTTAATGGCTGAATAAACCTGTTTCACCATATCTGAAACGCAGTCACGGCGAAAATCATCACGGGAACTTTCTCCCCCGTTTTCAACATATTCCGTATACTCTTTTTCATCAATTTCATCATCTATGCCGGGATAAAAATAATCATCAAAATGAATCGCCTCGACATTGTAATTCTGAACAATTTCTTTTACTCCGTTTACAATAAGTTCGGTAACCTCGCCGGCAGCAGGATTAAAATATATCTTGTCCTTAACATAAACATTAGATGATTTATCCTCATCGTTCAACCACTGAACCGCAATATTATCGGGTGACAAATCTTCAATTTTATCATTCTGACTGACACGATAAGGATTTATCCACGCTTCAACTCTAAGATTCAGTTTATGTGCGGTTTCAATAATAATTTCAAACGGGTCATATGGCATTTCACTGCCCTGAATACCAAAGCAGTATTTTGAAGACGGAAAATAATTTGACTTATAAAAAGCATCGGCACACGGGCGCACCTGAACAGTTATGGTATTAAGCCCAATATCTTTAATCTTTTTGAATGCTGTTTTTATTTGTTCTTCAAATTCTTCAGCATTTTCACAGTCAGAGGTAAATTTTTCAAGTTCAAAATATGTAATCCAGCAGGCTTTAACATATTCTGCATTGATTTTTTCCTCTTCGACATCATTCTGAGGCATTGAACAGCCTGCAAAAAGTAAAAATATTGTTAAAAAGCAAATAAATATTTTTTTCATACTTGACACTTTCCTTTAAATTTGTAAAAATATAATGTGCAATCAGTTGAAAGGCTACGGTGATTTAAATGGAATACAGACTCGGCACCAGTTTAAGAATAAAAGAAAAAGGAGAAACGGTTGAACTTCAATGCCCGCACTGCAATAAAAAAGCAAAATTCGGCGTATTCAGCAATATGGACACACGCCTTATTTCTGAATTTCCTTTGATAGATTCAACAAGAATTTATTTTCTTGTATGCCCAAAATGCGCATCAATCTATACAGTTGATGAAAATAAGGGGGATGAATTCGCGAAAGGTGAAAAACTTGCAATCGGTAACTTTGATTTAAAAACTTTAAAAGAATTCAAACCTAAAAATGATTAAACTGATATTGATATATTTTGCTTTAATCAGTATTTTTGCGATAATAATAACAATTACCGACAAAAGAAATGCAATAAAAGGCAAAAGAAGAATTTCCGAAGATTTTCTTTTAACAACAGGTTTAATCGGAGGTGCTTTAGCCGAATACATCACAATGAAGGCAATTCACCATAAAACAAAACACAAAAAATTTATGATAGGATTACCGATTGAATTTATATTACAGATTACAGCAGTAATACTAATATATCTATATAGATAAGAGGGGCTTATAACCCCTCTTTTTCTATTACAGAATTATACAAATAAGTCCGCTGCAGCCCTCGTTAATAACACGCTCTATAGTTTCTCTGAACTTATTTCTTGCATCATCAGGCATTCTTTCAAGTTTACCGTGCAAACTCTCATTTACAAGTTCGTGAAGTGATTTTCCGAATATATCGGTATTCCAAAGTTCAGCAGGATTCTGCTCAAATTCTTTAAGCAAATACATTACCAGTTCCTGTGACTGACTTTCACTGCCGACTATCGGCGCAACTTCGGCAAATGTATTACATTTAATCATATGGATTGACGGAGCCTGTGCTTTCAGTCTTACTCCGTATCTTCCGCCCTGCTTCATTATTTCCGGTTCATCAAGCGTAAGTTCATTAATATCAGGCATAACTATACCGTAACCCGTTCGCTCAACCTCATTAAGTGCTGCATTAAACCTGTCAAATGCTCTTTCCTTTTCACTAAGTGTTATAATCTGACTCATGAGTTCTTTTTCATTGGAAATTGAAACTCCGCATTTTTCAGACAGAACCGAATAAAAATACCTGTTATCTATCGACGCTTTAATTGTTATCATTCCGCTTGCCAAATCGAGATCAGTTATGTTAACAGACTCAATATCCTTATAATCAGCAAGTAAATTATTAAAAGATTTAACACTTCTGATATTGGAAACAGATGATGATAAATTTTTGACACATCCAAATAAACCGCATTTAAGTTCATCATCTGCATCAAGTGTTTTTATCCATGACGGAAAATTGATTGAAATGCTTGAAACAGGAAATTCGAAAAGTATTCTTTCAAGTATAAGATTAATCTTTTCTTCATCAAGCTCAAGACAGTTAATCGGCATTACCGGAACATTATATTTTTCTGATAGCGAACCGCAAAGCGAAGTAACTTCATTGCTTGCAGGATCGACACAGTTCATAACTACAACAAACGGTTTGTTTATTTCTTTAAGTTCATTAATAACTCTTTCTTCAGACTCTTCATATTCTTCTCTCGGAATAGTGCTTATGGAACCGTCAGTTGTAACAACAAGACCGATTGTCGAATGCTCGGTAATAACCTTTTCCGTGCCTATTTCGGCAGCCATATTAAAAGGAATTTCTTCTTCAAACCATGGTGTACGTACCATTCTCGGCTGCTCATCTTCAATATAGCCAACAGAACTCGGAACAATATATCCCACGCAGTCAATCAGCCTTACACGGAAATGAATATTATCCTGCATCGAAAGTTCAATTGCCTCCTCGGGAATGAACTTAGGTTCTGTAGTCATTATCGTTTTACCGGCAGCACTTTGTGGTAATTCATCACGTGCTCTTTCTTTTTGAAATTCATCGCCGATCCTCGGAATAACAAGTGTATCCATAAATTTTTTTATAAATGTAGATTTTCCGGTTCTTACCGGACCTACAACACCAATATAAATATCGCCCTGTGTTCTTGTTGAAATGTCATTATATATATTCATACTATCCCCTCCTTACATTCCCGGTATCAGAAGCACTCTTGATGTTTCCAATACATCATCATTAAGTTCATTTTCTCTTTTTATTAAATCAGCAGAAGTTCTGAATTTTTTTGCAATATCCCATAATTTTTCATTTCTGTTTGCAAAATAAACCACTAATGTCGGTGAATCCGTATCATAAGCACCTTCAACATCTATTGAAGATAAAATATCATATGTTTTTTCTTCAAAATTAACAGCGAAATACTCAATACTGTATCTTACGTTAATTGAACTTGATGACTTTATTACATAATCAAAATTCTTTACATAACACTTTGATGACTTAAAACTTGAAAATTCAAATTCTTTACGCTGCGTTAAATAAACGACCTGTGAATTATCATTCAAAACAAAAGCGCCGAGTTCAATTTCATTCTCACCCGAAACCTGAATACTCAAATCAAGTACTTCGGTAATATTAATATTTTCAAATTCAAACAGCATTGAATCAGATATTACGTCATTAAAAAAACGACCGTCGGAATTAAACTGAAATTTATTATACGCATTCGTTGTTCTCAAAACAGGTGAATACGAATCTGTTGAAATTTCTATTTCTGATTTTCTGTAAACAGAACTGCTTATATTAATATCACCAACAATATCAATAACGCGAAGTTCATTGTTTACATCTGCTTTAGGTTTAACAAAAAGGTTGCCAATTTCAGCATTAATAATAGGAATATCACCCTCATCAATACCGGAAACATCTATAATCTTGCTTACAGAAATATTTTTTTCGCACTTTCTTATAATTTCATTTTCTGTATCCGTAGTATAGAGCAATGAAAATGAAGCGGCAAGTTTCACAAGCATTTTATCTTTAATAATTTTGGTTTCTTCAATATTAATATTATAAAATGTATTAATAACTTTTTTTATTAGTTCACTGTCTGACGGAATAACTGCTTCTTCCTCAAATTCAGATTTTGCAGATGAACAGCCAATGTAAGAAAAATAATTTACCGTATCCCGTTTTATAAGCAGATTTTCATCTTCAACAACCATTTCAGTCTGTTTAACACAAACAGCATTAATTTTTAAGGAGAAGCAACTATGAACATCAATTCTTCTTTGATTAATTACTCTGAAATTATTATATTTATTTATAACGGTTATATCGCTCTGAATATCAGTACAGTCACAGTCAATCTGAATTATTTTCTTAAAATCCTCTTCAAAATCAGCAGTAGTCAGACATCCTGTTGTTTCACTGACATATGTAATAAAAATTTTCGATTTACCGTAAACCGTAAGTGCACCGCTGTTAAAATCCGTATTATTAACTTCATTACACACTCTGCACCTTACCACTTTAAGCATATCATCATGATATGACATAAGACTTTCCTGATAATCAATGTCGACATCAACGCATTTTGAGAAAACGCTGTGTTTTTCTTTGATTTCTCTTATACTATTGCTCATAAAAGTACTCCTTTATATAATTCTTTCTTGTTATATATATGAATAGGAATATGAAAATATAACAAAAGTGCCCTGTAAATCAACAAGGCACTTATCAGCGTGTAGAAAAAGTCCAAATAATAAATTTCTACACGCTGGCAGACTTCGAGAAATGGAACAGAATTTTGCTTTTTGCGAGTGGGAGCCGTACATAGATACTGCCTCCGAGCAAAAGGCAAAAAGCGCAAAATCCCTAAGAAACGCGATGCTTCTTAGGGATTTCAATGACGTTATTGTAAAACGGTGCGTCGAGGGTGCGGGTGTCCGGTGGACACCTCTGCGAAGCAGAAGCACCGACCGAGCCGACAGGTGAGACCGCCGACCCCTACAATAATGCAATAACTGATACATAATATAAATTCGGCGTGGTTCTGACCACTTTATCGACAGTCTAAAAGTGCCCTGCTTATTTGCAGAGCACTTTTATGTTCAATTATTAACTTTTTTTATTTTAAACATCATTCTTAAAATCGGTGCAATAAACTTTGGCGGATTTAAAACGATTACTTTCAAACAAATCACTCCATTATCTTTTGCAGCAGATAACTCCCAAAATAATTACAACTATCGCAAGTATACGTGTTATCCATGCAGTCGGCAGGCAAATTGCCACTACACAACCAACGCCGAATGCTATCCACAGATAATCGCGTCTGCACATTTTCATTGTAATCACCTTCTGCTACTGCATTTAATATATGTTATGCTGAAAAAAATTAATCGTTACTCTGTATTAATAACAGATTTCCGTCAAGAAAACTGATTTCAACATCACAGCCTTTGAAAGTGTTGCTTTGCGTATACTGGTCAAACGGTGAAAGATTAACGTTTTTAAGTTCATACACCGCATTTTTGATAGTTAAACCGATTACATCACCGCCGAGAGCAAACAATGAGAAATATTTATAAACGCTGTCATTTATAATAATTTTTTTATCAACCATTACAAGTTTATTTTGCCTGTCAATAATTGATGCCTTTATATTATGCTTTTTGCAATAATAAAGACAAATCATATTGGAATAAGTATGATCAAATCGATTTCCTACTGCATTAAAAATTTCAATTTCATTACAGCCTTTCTCAATGGCATATTTAACCGTATAAAAAGTATCAGTATCATCTTTTGCCGAAGGCAGTTTAATGCAGTTTATACCATCGGGCTCAGGTGAGGAATCAAAATCACCAATAACAATATCAGGCTTAATATCAGCGTCAAGGCAATGCTTATAACCGGAATCGGCACAAATAATTAAAGATTTTATATCTATGTTATTTTTTAAAAAGTCTGTATCGCAATTCGGTGCGCCTGAAATTATACTGCATTTCATTTTTTTAGTTCCCATTCTTTAATATCCTTAACATCGTTATACATCTGCACATAACTGTTATGTCTGCTTTTTGAAACAATTCCGTCTTCAACTGCTTTGCAAATTGCACATCCCTTTTCATTTATATGTGTACAGGTGGAAAATTTACATTGTCCGAATAAACTTTCAAACTCTCTGAAGCAGTCAAATAAATCATCTTTTAAAATAGTTTCGCATTTTTCAAAATCAATTGAAGAAAATCCCGGTGTATCTGCAACGTAACCGCCGTTAATTTTAAAAAGTTCGGTATGACGTGTTGTATGCCTTCCCCTGCCGAGTTTTTTGCTAATTTCACTCGTAGCAAGTGAAAGATTTTGGTCAATACAATTCAGCAATGATGATTTGCCTACGCCGGTATTGCCTGTAAAAGCAGATATTTTTCCATTTAAAAGAGATTTAACATCTTCAGCACCCTGCCCGGTTTTATTGTTGCAGCAAATAACTTTAAATCCTGCCTTTTCATAAACAGACACATACTCTTGATAATTATCAGATAAATCCGTCTTCGTAAAAACAATAATAGGCTCTATATTTTTATATTCGGCAATCGCCACTAATTTATCAATGTTATATGTATTAATAACAGGTTCTACTGTTGAAGACACAATGAACAACTGATCAAGATTAGCAGCAGGCGGTCTTACAAGACTGTTTTTGCGCTTTTTAATTTCTTCAATTCTGTTTTCGGAATTTTCATTAATACTTATAACCACATTATCACCCGCAAGCGGCGTAATGTTGTTTTTACGAAATATTCCTTTCGCTTTACATTCATAAACAGCGTCGGCGGTTTCTACATAATAGAAACCGCCAATACCTTTAATTAACTTTCCGTTTACCATATAGGACTATTCCTCATTTGAATCAGAATAAGAAGTAAAATCAACTGTTTTGCTCTTGTTCTGATTTACATTTATAACAAAATCCTGACTTGCGCCGATAGTTGTAATAGAAACATTGATTTTAATTTCTTTACCACTGTCAGACGGAACGGCAAAATTAACTGTGGAACCATCAAGCAGGACCTGTTTTGATGTATACTGTTTGCCGTCAACAGTAATAACAACGGAATCTTTAGGATGTTTAGTTCCGTCTAAACAGGTCGGCAGTTTTACGGAAATATCGACAGTAAACTGATCTGAAGTCGTAGATTCAGTAGTAGTCACTCCTGTTGAAACCGTAATTACAATTTTTTCATTTTCTTTAACCGTAGAGCCTGCAGACGGGCTTTGTGAAAGAACAACACCTTTTCTGGCAGGATCATCTTTGGTTTCTACAACAACATTAGAAAAACCTGCTTTGGTGAGAAAGTTTTTAGCATCGCTTTGTGAAAGTCCTCTTACATCCGGAACTGCATAAGTTTTAAGAGTAGTTGTAGAAGGTCCTGAAGATATAAAAATAGTGATTTCTCTGTTTGCAGATACAACACTTCCTGCCTTCGGGTCAGTATAAACTACCGAACCCGTCTCAATAGTTTCACTTGAAACCTCTGCCGTCTTATAAACATTCAAATTACTGTTAGAAAGCATTTTTTCGGCTTTTTCAAGCGTTAAGCCATAACAATTGGGCACAATTAAATCTTCTGTGGAAGAAGCAACCACAAGCGTAATTTTTGAACCTGCAATAACCTTTTCACCTGCAATGGGAGACTGAGAAAGCACAGTTCCCGCAGGCACTTCATCAGACTGTTTATATTCGGCAATAAACTCGTAGTCATAATCTTTATTTGAAACAAGATCATCGTACATCTGACCCTCAAAATTTTGAAGTACTTTCGTATCTGTATTAAGTCCCTGTGTAATAAAGCGCACAAGCCCGACAACTGCACAAGCGAGGACAATAACACCTAATATTACCGCAAAAGTAATTTTCTTTTTACGGTTTGGATCAATATATGTCTCCTCATATTCATCTTCAAAATCATCTTCCTGTACCTGAATGTCCGCAACTGTTCCGCCGCTGTCTTCAGAAATTACATACTTCGTTGGTTCCTTATCAACAAAATATGTATAATCAAAAGTTGCTTTAGGATTTCTTATTACTTCCTCAAGATCAATTAACATTTCGGTAGCAGTCTGATATCTGTCATCAGGATTTTTCTGCATAGCATGAATACAAATCTGCTCAATTCCGAGCGGTATATCCGGATTAATCTCAGTAAGTTTCTTCGGGTCTTTTTGTAACTGCATTAAAGCGACCGACACAGCGCTGTCTGCCTCGAACGGCACTTCGCCTGCAAGCATTTCGTAAAACACTACGCCGAGAGAATAAATATCCGCTCTTTCATCGGTAAACTCGCCTTTTGCCTGTTCCGGCGAAATATAATGAACGGAACCGATTGCATTTTCAGTAAGTGTTTTTGTTTCAGTTCTTGAAAATCTTGCAATACCGAAATCAGTCACTTTAATATTACCCGTAGATAAAAGCATAATATTCTGCGGCTTAATGTCACGGTGAACAATACCTTTATCATGAGCATGCTGCAGCGCCTTTAAAATCTGAGTTGTAAAGAACACTGCATCATTCCATGTAATGAGTTTCTGCTTTAAAATATATTCCTTGAGTGTTATGCCGTCAACATATTCCATAACGATGTACTGCAGTTTTTCTCCGAAACTGACATCATAAACTTTAACAATATTAGGATGTGATAAAACAGCGATTGCTTTAGACTCGTTTTTGAAACGCCTTACAAACTCAGCATCATCGGCAAATTCATCTTTAAGTATTTTTACGGCAACTATTCTGTCGTCAACATTATCATAAGCCTTATATACAACAGACATTCCGCCGACACCGATAATTTCCTGAATTTCATATCTGCCGTCCAATCTTTTACCAACATAATTTTCCATATAAATTCACATACTCCTTATTTGGCAATAGCAACAACCGTTATATTATCTCCGCCGCCGTTATTATTTGCTTTTTTTACAAGACGGTCTGCAAAAGCATAATATCTGCCGTCGCTGACTTCATCAATAAGTTCATCATCAGTTACATAATTGGTTAACCCATCTGTGCAAAGAATAAGAAACTCGTTTTCACCAAGTTCTACTTCATCAAAATCAATATCAATATTCTTATCAACACCGATTGCACGTGTAATAAGATTTTTATTCGGGTGGTACTGTGCCTGTTCTTTGGTAATTTCGCCCTTATCAATAAGATTCTGAACGACACTGTGATCAGTCGTAACCTGAGTTAAATTTTCCCCGTCAAAAATATATGCTCTGCTGTCACCTGCATGGGCAATAAACGCATAACCGTCACGAACTACGGCACATACAACAGTTGTGCCCATTCCATGAAGTTCAGGCTTTGTATCTGCCATATCATACACTTCAATATTTGCGGCAACCAAAGCCGAATCAAGCATATTTTTTATTGAAGAATCACGCATATTTTGTCTGTATGAAGCATTGATTTTATCACTTATAACTTTAACGGCAAGCGCAGAAGCAATATTTCCGCCTGAAACACCGCCCATACCGTCACATACTACTGCCCAGGCAACTTCATCAGGGAATTCACCTACAGCATATGCGTCTTGATTAGACTCTCTTACTCTGCCCTTGTCTGTTTTAGCAACTATCTTCAATTACTCCACCTCATTTCTTATACTTTCATTTTTCTTTCGTCTTAACTGTCCGCAGGATGCATTTATATCAGCACCAAGTGTTCTTCTTATTGTAGCATTAATTTTATTACGTTTCAACTCATTCTGAAATTTAAATATGCTCTCGCGGCTTCCTCTTATATTTCCTCTTTCTTCAACATCATTGACAGGAATGAGATTAACGTGAGAAAGCATACCCGAAAGGCGTTTTGATAATTCATCTGCACATTCTTTACTGTCATTAACATCCTTAATCAATGTATATTCAAAAGAAACACGCCTGCCTGTTTTATCGGCATATTCTTTACAGGCAGCAATCAGTTCATCTATACCCCATTTATCATTAACAGGCATTGTTTTGCTCCTGATTTCATCATTAGGAGCGTGCAATGATATGGTCAGCGTAATCGGCAATTCAAGTTCCTTTAAATCATAGATTCTCGGAACAATTCCGCAGGTTGAAATGGTTATATTTCTCATTGAAATATTAAGCCCGTTTTCACTGTTTACGTTATATAAAAATGAAACGACATTATCAAAATTATCAAGCGGCTCGCCGATTCCCATCATAACAATATGAGAAATTTTTACATTTAAATCTTTCTGCGCAGAATGAAGTTGAGCCTCAATTTCGCCGGCAGATAAATTGCGATTAAAACCTGCAAGCGTTGATGCGCAGAATCTGCAGCCCATTTTACATCCAACCTGACTTGATACACAGATTGTATAACCGTATTTATATTTCATTATAACGGACTCAACATATTCACCGTCATATAGCCGAAAAAGGTATTTAACTGTATCATCAATTTTGGAAACATACTTATCCTCAATCTTACAACACGGTATAAAATATATTTCATTAAGTTGTTCTCTCAGTGCTTTTGAAATATTTGTCATTTCACTGAAATCAGATGCACCGTATTTATGAATCCACTCAAAAATTTGTTTTGCCCTGAATTTAGGAAGACCGAGATTCAAAATCTCTTTTTGCAGGTCATCATAATTTAATGAAGAAATATCTTTTTTCATTTAGTCCCTTTCAATAACCGAATAAAAGAAACCATCTCCGCCGTTTTGTGACGGAAAAATCGTTTTCATTTCAACAATTTTATATTCAGTATGATTAACAATAAATTTTTCAACAACACGCTCATTCTCTCTTTTATTAAGCGTGCAGGTTGAATAAAGAATTTTACCGCCGTTTTTAAGATATTGGGCAGAAGTATCAAGAATATTATACTGTATTTCAGGCAGATTTTTAATACTGTCCAGATTCTTATATCTTATTTCAGGTTTACGTCTGATAATACCGAAACCGCTGCAAACTACATCGCAAATTATTTTATCAGCCATAGGTAAATTATTATTATAGACTGTGGCATCATTTACCATAGGAGTTACTGACGAAAGTTCAAGCCTATCTGCACCGTTTTTTATCAATTTAACTCTATGCTCAGAAATATCACATGCATAAATTTTACCGATATTATTCATCATTTCAGCACAGGTAAATGCTTTTCCGCCGGGAGCAGAACAAACATCTATAACAACATCGCCCTCTTGGGGATTAAGTGCTTTTACCGCGTTATAACAGGATAAATCCTCTATATGAAACAAACCGTTTTTATATGCTTTCGAATTTCTGATATCAAGATTAGATACAACAGTTACCAAATCACCTACTGTTTCACTTTCAACATCTTCACAGGAAAATTCAAACTGAAGTTCATCTTTATCAACAAAAATCGTATTCGGAACGGCAAAAATCGGGGCTTTTTCATTTAAACAGGGTAAAAACGAATAAACAGCATCTTCGCCATAAGCCTTTTTCCATACATTTATAAGAGAAGCAGGTATTGAATATCTGATTTCAGGGTCACCAATTTCATCAATATTTATTCTGTTGTTGTCAATTTTATGTAAAACGGCATTAATCAGTTTGGAATAAAAATCAAGACCGACTGATTTTGCCAATTTAACGCTTTCATCAATAGCCGCCGCAGAAGAGACTTTATCCATAAAATAAAGTTGATAAACACCCATTCGCAGAATAATGAACACTTTCGGCTTTGGTTTATTGCAATACATATTTATAAGATAATCGAGCGTAAGTTTTCTTTCAACTACCCCATAAACAAGTCTTGTAATAAAACCTTTGCTTTCGTTTATATCCACCAGAGCACTGTCTATAGCGATATTGGAATAAGCATCATTATAAAAAATCTTATACAGTGTTTCAAAGGCAATCTGCCGTGCATTTTTGTTCATCGTCTTCTACCTGAAATTAAAATCAGTCTAAATAAAGTTGCAAGCGATGATGCAAGTGCCGCTACATAAGTAAGCGCAGCAGCAGCCAAAACTTTTCTGGCACCGCTATTTTCTTCACCGACTAAAAAGCCATTTTCATTAATCGTTCTCAACGCCCTTGAAGAGGCATTAAATTCAACAGGCAATGTTATCAACTGAAACAAAGCAACTGCTGAATATAAAATTATACCTGCATATACAAGAGGCTCAAAAGTAAAAAACACACCAAGCAATACAAGCGGAATACCAAGTGTTGAACCGAATTTAGTAATCGGTATAACCGCATTTCTTATTTTCAGCGGAAAATAGGATTCGGCATGCTGACAGGCATGACCTGCTTCGTGACAAGCAATTCCGACTGCGGCAATACTTCTTGATTCATATACTGCGTCGGAAAGGCAGATTTCCTTAGTTGACGGGTTATAATGATCTGTCAGATTACCTGATATTTTTTTTATTCTTACATCCGTAACACCGTTTAACTGCAATAATTTATAAGCAGCCTCTGCACCGCTGAGTCCTCTTGAATTTGTAATTCTGCTATACTTTTTAAAACGATTATTAACCATTATCTGGCAGATTACAGAAAATATCAAAACAGGTATCATAACAAAACCTGTCATATAATAAGCAAAATAAGTTCCCATATTTTATCCTTTAATTTATCACTGATTATTATAGTTACTCACCTATTACAGCACCGATTTCAATTGTATTGCCTGCAAGGAATGATTTTATATCCATTCTCTTTTTTCCATCGGGCTGTATTTCAACAATATCAAGGCATTTCCCGTCACCGCAGGTAACAGTTAAAACACCTTTGTTATTCATTATTTTACCCGTGCTGTTACCCTTTAATTCAGAAAGTAACGTTTTATGGATTTTTACTTTTTTACCGTTTATAACCGTATCGGCACACGGCCAAGTCTGAAGTCCTCTTACCTGATTATGGATTTCAAAAGCCGATTTGCTCCAGTCAATCGGGCTCATTTCTCTGCTTATCATTTTTGCATAACCAAAATCACCATCAGGCTGAGGTGTTCGTTTAACTGAATCATTTTCAATCATATTAATTGTTTTATCAAGTGCATCAGCGCCTAAAAACGAAAGCCTGTCAAACAATTCTGCCGAAGTTTCATTAATATCAATTTTAGTTTTCTTTACAAGCAGCAAATCACCTGTATCAATTCCCTCATTCATCTGCTGAACTGCCACGCCTGTTTCTGTATCACCGTTAAGAACTGCCCACTGAATCGGAGCAGCACCTCTGTATTTCGGCAGCAAAGATGCATGAACATTAATACAACCGAATTCAGGAATATCTAAAATCACTTTAGGTAAAATTTTACCGTATGCAACAACAACAATTATATCAGGATTTATATCTTTAATAAGATTAATCGTTTCTTCACTTTTCATTGTATTAGGCTGATAAACAGTAATATTATTTTCTTCAGCCAGCACTTTAACAGGCGGCGGAGTTAAAATTTGCTTTCTGCCTACCTTTTTATCAGGCTGAGTAAAAACAGCAGTAATTTCATTATCAGAATCTATCAGTTTTTGAAGACAAGGAACTGCAAAATCAGGAGTGCCCATAAAAATAATTCTCATTATATCACCAATAATCTATTGCTATAATTAACCTTCGGTAATTTCACTGACTGCATGAGCGGTAAACAAAATACCGTCAAGATGATCAATTTCATGGCAAAAAGCCTTTGCTTTAAGATCCTCACCTGTGAAAATCTGCCATTTCCCTTTTCTGTCCTGAGCCTTAACCTGAACCTTTTTAGGCCTTTTTGTATTTGCCCATTTATTCGGAAGTGAAAGGCAGCCTTCCTGTGATATCTGTTCGCCCTCTTCGAGTGTTATTTCAGGATTTACAAGTTCAATTGGACCTTCACCGATATCAATAACTACTACTCTTTTTAAAATGCCCACCTGAACAGCAGCAAGACCTACACCATTGCCGTTATACATAGTTTCAAACATATCATCAATTAAATCAGACAGTCTGTCATCAAATTTTTCTACAACTCTGCTTTTTTTATTAAGTATCGGATCACCGAACTTTACTATATTTCTTAAAGCCATTTATATTCTCCTAAGTCAAATCATAAGGATTTAAATCTATACTTACAAAAACATCCTTATACTCTTTTATTTTATCAATTCTTTTCAAAATTTCACTTAACATTTTGCGAACAGATTTTGAATTTTTACATTTAACAGCAAGTCTGTATCTGAATTCATTATTAATCTTACTGATTTTTGCAGGTGACGGACCTAAAACAATTAATTTTAAATCCGAATAATCATTTTTATTTAAATCAACAAGATTATCAAAAAAGACTTTTGAACACAATGCAGTCTTCGCCTCATCTTCACCGGTAAACGATATTGAATAAATATCGCAGAACGGCGGATAAGTAAGCGCTTTTCTTAAATTAATTTCAGTATTAAAAAAGTTTTTATAATCCTGCTTGCCCGCATATTCAATAATTGTATTATATGGATTAATAGTTTGAATTACGGCTTTTCCCTGTTCATCACGTCTTCCGCTTCTTCCGACGACCTGCGTAATCAAATCAAAAGCCTTTTCGCCTGCAACATAATTTTCATCATAAAGCGAATTATCTGCGTTTATAACTCCCACCAGCGTTACATTAGGGAAATCAAGACCTTTTGCAACCATCTGAGTACCGACAAGAATATCATAATCTCCCCTTGCAAATGCATCAAATAGTTTCTGATGACTGAACTTTGCTGATGTTGTATCAGCGTCCATTCTAAGAATTTTAGCATCAGGAAAAAGCCTTTCAAGTTCATCTTCTATTCTTTGTGTTCCGTACCCACTGTATCTGACACTGTTGGAATTACATTCAGGGCAGGTATTGTCAAGCGGTTTCGTATATCCGCAATAATGACAAACAAGCCTGTTATTATAACTGTGATAAGTTAAACTGATACTGCAATTCGGACAGGTAATAACATGACCGCACTCATTACACGCAATAAAAGTATTATAACCACGCCTGTTAATAAGCAGAATCGTTTGCTTTTTATTACTCAGATTATCTTCAATCAAAAATCTGAGCGTTGCGGAAATCGGTGTTTTATTCCCTGCTTTAAGTTCCTGCTTCATATCAACGGTAATTACTTTCGGAAGAACTGCTTTACCAAAACGTTCATCAAGTTCACACAAAACATATTTACCATTTAAAGCATTTGAATAACTCTCAACACTGGGCGTAGCAGATGTCATCAAAAAAAGTGCTTTATTATATTTGCACCTGAAATTTGCAACTTCTCTTGCGTGATATTTAGGGGTTCTGTCGCTTTTATAAGTATACTCCTGTTCTTCATCCATAATAATAAGACCAAGATTATGAACAGGTGCAAATACCGCACTTCTTGTGCCGAGGACAATTTTTGCCTCTCCCCTGTCAACACGCTTATATTCGTCATTTCTTTCGCCAAGTGACAAAGCACTGTGAAAAACAGCAACCTGCCGTCCGTATCTTTTATAGAAAATACCAAGCATCTGCGGTGTAAGTGCAATCTCAGGAACCATAATAATAACATCTTTATTATTATCAAGTGACTCATCAATTAAACGAAGATAAACCTGTGTTTTTCCCGACCCTGTTACACCGAATAATAGCCCGGTGCCACCATCTGAATTCAGCATTTTTCGATACACGTCAAACGCTTTGAACTGTTTATCAGACAGATTAATATCTTCTCTTACGCCATTATCACTGACATTCTTGTATGGCATTCTGTAAACTTCTTTTTGATAGTATTCGCAAACGCCGTTTTTAACAAGATTATCAAGAACGGTTTTACCGACAGAGCAGAATTCACACACTTCGGCAACCGTTGCCGTTCCAACATCAAAAAGAAGCGTACAAACAGAATTCTGCTTAACGGTGAGCCTCGGAAAATCCCTGTCATCAAAAATCTTTAAGCGAATCATTTTGTCACTTTTGTCGCCGATCTTATCAATTCCTCTCGGAAGCATTAATCTAAGGCAGTCATAAGTAGTACAAAAACATCGTTCTTTCAGCCATATTGCGAGACTTATCATTTCTTCACTTAATACGGCAGTGTCAATTATTGACTTAATCTCTTTTAAATCTGAATTGATTGCACTGTATAGTTTGATAACAATCCCGTTTCTTATTTTATTGCCTCTTCCGAAAGGAACTTTAACACGGCATCCAACTCTTATTAAATTTTCGGAACTTTCGGGTACATAATAATCATAATCGGAATCGTAATTGAAAAAAGTATTCTCAACCGCAACAACTGCAATCAATCTGTTCATATTTACTTTCGTGTATTAATTTCATCAGGCTCAGTAACAACATACTTACCGTCAAGTATTTCCTCAATAGCGGTTGAAACTGTTTTTTCATCAAGTAAAACTTCATTTTCAACTGCCTCATCTCTGATTTCTCTTGCTCTTTTAGCAGTACCTACAACAAGGCTGTATCTGCTGTTACAATTTTTTAAAAGTTTCTTTAAATCCGGGTTAAACATAATGATTTCTCCTTATTTATTTCTTATTTTTAATTCTTTATTTAAAATAGCGTTAACTTCATTTACTGCGTCCTCAAGAACATTATTGACAACAACATAATCAAATGTAACCGCTGATTTTACTTCTTCTTTAGCAATTTCAAGACGTTTTAATATTGCATCTTCAGTTTCGGTATTCCTCTTAACAAGCCTCTCCTTCAATGTTTCCATATCAGGCGGCATAAGAAAAATTGAAACAGCGTCAGGGCAGTTTTTCATAACCTTCTGAGCACCTTTGCGCTCAATTATAAGAAAACAAATTTTTCCGCTGTTAACTGCTTTCATAGCAAAATCCGAAGGAGTACCGTAATAACATTCGTTGTAACTTGCATATTCAAGAAAACTGTTAGTTTCAATCATACGCTCAAATTCTTCAGGTGACTTAAAAAAATAATTCACACCTTCAACTTCACCGTCTCTCGGTTTGCGGGTAGTTGCAGAAATAGATTCGCAAACATCATCCCTGAGTTTGGAAATCTCCTTAAAAACAGTATCTTTTCCGCAGCCGCTAGGTGCAGATAAAATAACAATCATTCCTACTTTATTCATAATTCCCCTCCACGCCGAATTTTTGCGAAATCTGCTTCAAATCCATATAAGATAAAATAACATTATCACTGTCAGTGATAATAACGCTCATAGTTTTTCTGCCGTGTGTGGCATCAATAAGCGTTCCTTTAGACTTACATTCCTGAATAATTCGCTTAACAGGTGCAGACTCAGGACTGACGATAGAAATAATTCTGTCACCGTTAACAAGATTACCAAATCCGATATTAACTAAATTCATAACACACCTCTACTCAATGTTCTGAATCTGCTCGCGGATTTTTTCAATTTCCGCCTTAATATCAACAACCTTACGTGCAATATCAACATCGCTTGCTTTTGAACCGATTGTATTGGCTTCTCTGTTCATTTCCTGAACAAGAAAATCCATTTTTCTGCCAATTGCATCTTCGCTCTTTAGGAATGTATGCAGTTGCTCAATATGTGAACGAAGTCTTACAGTTTCTTCGGCAACAGCAACTTTGTCAGCATAAACAGCAACTTCCTGAAGTATTCTGCTTTCATCAAGAGCAACATTGCCGAGAAGTTCATGAACTCTTGCAACTAATTTTTCATTATACTCTTTGACAGTCTGCGGTGAACGCTCTTCAATAAAAGAAACGCAGTCAAGAATATAATTACTTCTTGAAAATACATCTTCTTTCATTTTAGCGCCTTCAACAGCACGCATTTCGGTAAATCTCGCTACTGCATCTTCTGCCGTCTCTTTAACATAAGACCAGATTTTTTCTTCATCTTCTTCTGCCTTTTTTACAACAAGCACATCGGGATAACGAGAGATTGCCGATGCACCGAAATCTTCTTTAAGATTATACTTTTCGGCAATTTCTTTCAGTGCAGTTACATATGCACCTGCGAGCGTGTGATTAACAACCACATCGGCGGACTCGGTATTGAGTGCCTCAATTGTTAAAAAGCAATCGACCTTACCACGTGCAACCTTAGAATTTATGAATGATTTCAGTTTATCCTCAATGAAACCATACTGCCTTGGCAGTCTGCAATTAAACTCAAAATATCTGTGATTAACTGATTTTAGTTCAACGGTAATTACATAACCGTCAATTTCTTTTGAGGCTCTGCCAAAGCCGGTCATAGATTTAATCATATACACATCTCCAACTATATAATGGTATATTATATTACCTTTATCTGACAAGGTCAATATTTTGTTAATAATTTATTTACAATATTCATAAAAAATTAATAAACAATAAATTACAAAAAAAGCAGGGGATTTCTCCCCTGCCCTGGCAGTTAAAATATAAACTGTTCATTTACTGGCGTTTCATCACCGAATTCATTATCAGGGTTTTCACTGATATCGGTAAGAACGCTGTTTTTTAATTTAAAGTACTCAATCTCGTAAGAAGGAGTTTCATATTTTTTCATTTTTACATCCTCCTTAATTTACTGCGGTAACTTTATATGAACCGTCTGCCTGTTTTTCACACTTATAAACCGTATCGGAATAAGCAACATAAGGTAATGTTGTACCCTTACCATAAGGTAATGTATAACTTACATATGCACGCATATAAGCACCATCGATATTTTTAGAAGTACTCATTGTGAATGTACCTGAGTTTTTAGCATTAACAGAATCAGAAGACCAATGAGCAATTCTCGGTGCAGCATAAGTTGTTGTGCCTTCGCCGCCCTTATAAAGGTTTTGAGGATTTGTAGTTGTAAAGATGATACCTGCATCAAGAACATTTACAACCAATTCATCCGTATCGTTACCTTTATCGTCCTTAACTCTGACAATAGGAGCTGAGTAATCAACTGAAAGTGTAAACTTACCGTTTGCATAATAACCAACACCATTGATTGCCGGAGTATTTGATTCTGCAAGGGTTCTGAGTTCAGTCGGCAGAGCATCAATATTGTCATACGCTTTATAAAGAACATCTGCGCCTGATGAGAAGTTTACAAAGTTTGCCTCGTAAGATGCAAGAGTTTCTTTGCCGTCAACTGTTCTCGTCCAGATTGCATTCGGATTATTTGCGGCAAGTGTAAGTTTAAGGTTAAGTTGGTTTGAATTAAATACATCAAGTGTATTAACTTTACCGCCCTGTGCCGTAATCTGACAGCCGCCGGGGATAAGTTTACCAACCTGTGAAATAACCATACCCTCTGTAATCGGATATGTGTCGTCAGCAAGTGACCAACCTGTAAATGAATACTTAGGTGAGTTCTTAGCCTTGATTGTCTGATTACCGTCTGTTACAGTCTGAGTTGCAGTATCAACGGTAACCGTTTCGCCTGTTAATGTGCCGATTACGGTGCCGTAATAGTCAACAATTGTTGCCTGTTTTACTGCTTTATCAGTTGCAGTTACTGTAAACTCAATATCATTCTGAATAAGAATAGGTACAATATAATTCTTATCTGCATAATAAGAAAGATTTGCAGTAGTTGTTGTAGGAACTATTTCGCCTTTCTCATTTGCTCTGTATGACGTTACAACACATTCGATATTCTGAGTTTCAGCGTCAAAATAAGGACTGAAGTCAATATAAACTATTTCACCATAATTGTGAAGACCTGTTACACCCTCAACAGTCTGTGCAGTGCCATTTGCGTTAATAGCAACGTTATACTGTTTAACATTTGCTTTTTCTGCAGCAACAGTCATCTGGGTAAGAGCTTCAGTAATTGCATTATCAATAATCTTTTCTTCAGTTTCCTGTTGTACGGTAATATCAACCAAATCACGGTCATATCCGCTGAGATAAGCAAGATCAGGATATTTTTCTGCCGGATTTACATAAATCTTACCATCGCCTTCATCAAATGCAGCCTGAATTGTTGCACCGTTATCAGTATAAGCAGTTTTGTCTATTCTGCTGAACTCATCTTTAGCAGCCACATAAACAGAATCATCAGCTGCAACCGAAACTGACTTATTTCTTAAAGTATCTGCATGATCATCAATTTCATTCTGAAGATCGGTTTTAGTTTCGCTGTAAGGACCGATTTCCCAACCAGCGAGATTAGCACGAACTTTATCCGGGTCTGTTACCTGACCTGTAGGGTCAACACCCTTGCCATCATAGTAATCTTTTTCAGTCTGAATATCAGAGCCGAGATTTGCAAATGATGACGGTGTATAATAAGTATCGTTTGAAATAAATAATCCGTTATTAAGAATTGCCTGCTTTTCATCAATCTGATTTAACAATTCATCAAAATCTGCTCTCTTCTGAATTGTTGAATAAGAATCAGGAATATCAATAACTTCGCCGTCTTTTAATGGGAAATTTTCGGCAACGTTATCAATCTGCATATTTTTATTATTTGTATTATACTCGTCTTTAGTGAGAATCGTATAATTATTAAGGAACTGCTCATAAGCCATGGCTTTATCCATGTACTTATCCCAGGTTGTTGCAGTGTAATCAGTAGAACGAAGAACGTTTTTGATACTGTTTTCATAAACGTTTCTTTCTGCTGATTTATCGCAATACTTAATTTCAAACGGGAACAGAATATCATTCCAAGCATAACCATCATCTTTAATAACATTTCGAGTTTCGTGATATCTTAAAGCACCTTTAAGGGAATATGCAGTGTTTGACTGAATATTGGCAACTGTTGAACAATCTACAGTCGTGCT
This sequence comes from Eubacterium sp., assembly GCA_014465955.1. Lineage (GTDB taxonomy): Bacteria > Bacillota > Clostridia > Oscillospirales > Acutalibacteraceae > Eubacterium_R. Next base: position 23,445 of record JACTVT010000004.1, read on the forward strand.
CTTATCACTGTTTACAGGCTGTCCGCCCTGTCTGATATAATAGGTTGAGCCTGAAGCACCGAATACCTGATCATATGATTTTCTTGTGATTTCGCCGTCACCGCCGATTTTGGTTATTAAAGAACGATCTCCACCGTAAATATTATCCCAATTCGGCCTGTTTCCGCTGTACGGACCTGTAATCGTTATTGATACATCATTATTATCATCTTTGAAATTATAATTCAGTGATTTTCTTTCAAAATCAAGATTGAAAGAATAACTGTTATCATTCTGTTTTGTTAAACCATTGATGCCCATATTATTTGCGTTCGGTGAAGAAACATCAAGATAATACGTGCCAATTATATAACCGTCTGTATTATTAGGATTAAAATTATAATCAAGAACAGGAATTTCTCTAGTGTGATCTCCCACAAGAACATACCTAAAAGTATTTAAGCCGACATAACCTGCATACTTGATTTCTGAATTGTTTTGTTCAGAATAAATAACATCGGATTTATTTGAATATAACGCCATATCAGAATATTTCACAGGATTGAAAATATGCTTAGCGTTTGTAAGTGCATAAGTATATGTATCACTGTTCTTTTTATTTCTTGTATTGCCTATAGAACCTGGCGCAATAATATAAGTACCAAAAGGGAAAAACTTATTTCTATTTAAGTTGTATTCACTAGGTATATAGGAAAGAACATGACCGGGGACAGGATTGGAGGTTACATAAAGTCTGTCGGTCTGTGTATAAATTTCATGCGTATCTACATCTTCAAGTGTTGTCTTGATATCGACATAAGTACCTGTTTCCGGGTTAGTATATGTTGAAGTATTTGCAAGCGGAATTTCACCGCTTATACGATATTCACCGTTTACTTCTGCAAAGGTAAGTGAATTTGAAAAAGCAGCAGAACCATCACCTGTATCAACATTCACCGCAGATACAGCAGTAACTTTAAAATGCTTACTCAAATCCTCAGCTGTACCATCGCCATCATAATCTGCAGTGCGAAAACGGAAAAATGTAGATTTTTCACCATCATAAGTACCGTCTGCAATTCTGTTACCTACATATGTGAAACTCATATCTTCTGTATTTGCAGTACCGTGAGTATAAACAACAGGGTCATAGTCAACTACACCGAGAATCTCATTACTGTAATCCATAATTGTGAAATTATAGGTATCCTCACCACAGGATAAAGTAAATGAACCGGCATTATCAGCCTGAACAGTCATATAGTAACCTTGATCAACAGCTGTTGGATTAACCTTACAGGAATGTGAATAAGTGTTGTTTGTTGAGGTTGACGGATAAATGAAATAATATGAATCGTCTACCTTGCAACCAATAATATACTGACCGCCGTCTTTCAATTCATCCATAGTATTAATACGAACGAATCCTGGAAGTTCCGCACTTTCAGCAGTAGTTTCATTAGGTTTTGAAGGTCTATAAACTTCAAAGACAGCTAAATATCTATGCGCATCATTTGCAATACCGTCCTGACCGACACCGCCGCCGCTTCCGTAAGCAGTTGTCTGGTCAAACTGGAATTTCTTTTCGCCTGATCTCCAATAAGCTAACGCTTCATTTTCACTATCAACAAACTTAAAGTAACCGTCATCTTCAATAATTCTAACAGATTCACGTTTAACGGCTGACGGAAGACCAGGGTTAACAACAGTCATATAAACACCCATTGAACCAATTGTCCAGGTGCCGTTAACTTCTTTAGAAAATGTAAATGCAGCGTCACTGAGCGGAATTGATACACCATTAAACTCTTCCGAGTCACCAAGATTTGCATTAACCGATTTTCTCTGTTCATAAGAAATATGAGCATATTCATTTAATTCAACATCGCTTCTATCTTTAACCAAATAAGTGGTATTGGAACCAGTTGCAAGAGTATAATCATATGTAGTTGCTTCATTTGGAATTCTCAAGCCTGTAATTTTTGTAATTTCAGGAAGTACAGAATATCTGATGCCTGCAGACTGATTTTCATACAAAAGGGCTACAGAGCCGTCTTTAAGTTCGGTCAAACAACTGTAAGCAAAGAAACTTGAGTTGACAGTATACATAATCTGCTTATCGTTTAACCTTTTTGAACTATCCAAATTTACGATATTATGATCTTTATCAATTAAAAGTGTATAAACTACACCATTTGATCTTGAACCGCGCGGAGTAGAAAGCAAAATTGCATCATAGTAATTACCGTTATATTGGAGTTGCTTGGAATATTTAATTGCTGAAAGCTGACATCCGGAGTCAGTACCAATATCTCCCGTTGCAGGTGTTCCGTTTATATAAAGATAACCATCTTTATATGATTGCCATTCATATGATGTTCCATTCCAAACTGCATCGGCATAAGTCATACGCTTCCAGCCGTTTCTTACAAAGCAGCGAATTGTATTAGCGTCAAGCTGAACAATAGCATTTTCACTTGACCAGTTACCACTGAATACACCGTCTAATTTTGGAAAATCAGGTGAACGATGCCATGTTTTACCTTCATCATCAGTATAAATAAAAGAAGAACGCTGTGAGTTATTAGTTTTGTTCCATGAATATGTAGAAAATATAAGTCTGTCATGGTCTGCATCATAAATTCCACGACCGGGACCGACGCCTAAGAAAGCCTCGTCAGAATACTTAGCGGGAACAGGAATAAAATCAGACCAGGTTTTACCTTCATCAGTTGATTTTCTGAACAAAAGAAAAGTAACCTTGGCAGTCTGAAATTCACCATCACTGTAAAAAAGGTTGCCGCCTGTTTTGGATGTTCCGTTATAGATATAATAATCGTGGTCAACATAGTAACCTGTTTCAGTACCGTTATTATTCATAATCGGTGCTCTGCCGGCAGCACCATCAGCATTGAAATCGCCTACATAATAATTGTAATTGCCGCCTTCACCGTATTTGAACAACTTAACGCGCAATACACCGCCGATATTGGCAAAAGCAGTATCGCCGCTTACTACCTGGTTGTTAGCACTGCTGGCATTAAGGGCGTAACCTGCAGGGAAAAATGTTGTGAGTAAATAAAGATTAGTACCATCTGTAACTAATTCGTGGTCGCATGTACTTGTTGATGCTTTACTAAACACATTACCATTATCAGGATAATAATTAGCAAACGTGTATTCCCACGTACTACCGCCGTCTGTTGAACGAGAAACCATAGTATCGTTACCGCCGCCGTCCATACCGCCATTCCAACGTGCTTCGGCAACTGTAACGATAGTACCACTATCCAACGTAACCATTGCAGGAATACGGAACATTTCAGATGGCGTACCTGAGATATATGGCTGATATTCCGTTGTACCGTCTGCAGGTTTAGAACCGGATTCAACAGTTGCAAAAGCCATAATCGGAACGCTTGTTACAAGCATAAGAATAGCCATGAATAAAGCAAGGCTTCTTTTGAAACTTGATTTTTTCATATAAATCCTCCTGTTTATTCTTTGTTTATACTGCAAATTGTGCAGGCAAATATTTACTGACTACATATTGTACCTTTAATCAGCAGGAAAAACAAAGTCAGATAGGTTGAATTTGCATTTGAACGCACCTATCCATTTATTACAGAATAATTATAATATTGCGTTAATCATTTGTCAAGAGAATTTATGAATAAATTGTAAATTATTTTAAAGTTTAACATAATGGTATGATTTGTATAAAAAACGGGAGGGCACAGAGACCCTCCCTTACATTATTACAAATAGGTTTGATTGATTATATTACACGGTGCGTCGAGGACGCCGCACCCTACAGTATTACATCAGCGTTTTATAGTTGCTTAAAACAGAATATGCTTTGCATTTTACTTTATCAATCATATGCTGAGGTGAAACGACCTTTACCCTGTCACCATACTGCATTATCCAACTGACAAATCCGTCGCTTACCGCTGCCTGAATTTTAGTTTCAAAATGATTTTCATCTACCGCGGCAAGAGGAATTTTGGGACCGAAGCGATCCATCATTTCTTCTCTTAATTCCAAATGACAAACAAGCGTAATTTCCTCTGTTGTACCGCTGAACATATTAAACATTTTTGAAGCATAATCAGCCGTATCAAACGCATATTTATACTCGCTTACCTCGCTGAAATGACGAATGGTTTTGTCAAGAATTTCCAATTTACGAATACGGTCAACACGCAAATTCATTAAATTGTCGTATTTGCTCTTATTGCAGACAAGATAATAATGCCCGTCTTTCCAAATAAGTGCATATGGTGAAACTGTAAAAATTTTATTTGTATAAGACTTTTTGGTTTCCTTATCAATATTTCGTCTTCTATAATTAAAACGAACCATTTTTCGCCTGCTGATGGCATCATAAAGATTATCTATCAAATAATAAATTTCTTCATTATCACATTTATTTTTATTTTCACAATATACCTGAGAAGTTAAATCATCTGCCTGATGTGATGATACAAGGCTTTCAAGTTTATAAATAAGAGATTTAGTTTTTGCAGGGGTTATGAATCCGGCAGAATTAACAGCATCAATAAGGAGTCTTACTTCCGGAAGCTGGAACTTCCGCGAGGTCATATAAAAGCCTTTTTTAGGATATGATGTACTGACAATTTCACAGCCGATTTCATTAAGCGCCTTTATATCTGCATAAATACTTTTTCGCTCACAGGTAACGCCTTTTTCGGCAAGCATACTTATTAAATCCGAGGAAGAAAGCGGATTTTCTTCATCTGAATACTCCTCAAAAAATTTATATATCAGCAAAGTTTTCATTTTTGAATTCTGCACAGAAATCACCTCTGTACAAATTTTATCACATTGAACTTATATTTTCAACTATAGTTCTGAAAATCGGACAGCAATCCCCTGCTCCGCTCGTTCCGTTTTCATTCATAACAACAATGGCGTATTTCGGGTTATTATAAGGATAAAAACCGGCAAACCAGGTATTGCAGATTTCTTTTTCGCCGACGTAACGCCCCGTCTGAGCGGTTGAGGTTTTACCGGCGGACATAAAATTATAATCGGCGTTTCTGCCTGTTCCGTTACTGACGACATAGCGCATATATTCCGACAATTTATAGGCAGTTGAGGCGTTCATAACCCTTTCGCCACGTGAGGGCTCATTATAATATGCACCGCCGTTTTCATCTACGCTGCCGAGAATAATATTAGGATTATAGTAAACGCCTCCGTTGGCAATTGACGATATGAATGAACAAAAATGAACTGGCGAATCTGTAAGCATTCCCTGACCGAAACCAAGAAGTGCGAGTTGTCCTTTGGACTTCAATGCATTTTCGTCAGGAAAACTGCCTGCTTTTACAGTTATTTCGTCTTCAAGATAAATATCTTCACCGAAACCGAGTGATTTTGCTGTTTCCGTCAATTTATCAGCACCAAGGGCAAGAGCAAGATTTACAAAATAACAGTTGCAGGAATTAGCAAGCGCCTCTTTCATACTCTGATTACCGTGTGCAGTTTTCTTCTGACAGGAATATGTGGTATCACCCACTGTAATACTGCCTTCACAATTATAATTTTCAAGAATATTATGCTGAATCGCACAAACACAAACGGCAAGTTTAAACACCGAACCCACGGGACAGGGAAGAATTCCTCTGTTCAGATAATCATCACCTTTACTGACGAGTGCAAGAATATTACCGTTTTTTACGTCCATAACAACAACAGCACCTTTTTGCATTGATTCAGCCGCTTCGTTGACAATCTTTTGAAAATTACTGTTTAATGTAAGAATCACACCACGCTGAATATAATATTCATCATCAACAATTGTACCGTTATCACCGTCAAGCAATCTTCCGAGTGCATCTACTGAAAAATTAACTTTTTTACTTCCGATTTCATCATTGAAATTTGCTTTAATTGAATTGATAAAAATATCATCACTTTTCAAATCATCAACAACTTCAACAGTTTGGATATATTTTAAATTTTTATTAGGCTTACTCACTGTTCTGATAACAGGATATCCTTTTGAAAGTTCATCTTTTATTTCCTTAATTTCACTTTTGCTATACAAATATTGAAGTTCATTAAGACACTTTTCATTAGGTCTGATTATAATTTTATATGCAACTTTATTATTGCTGATTTTATTTAAATTGCAGTCATAAAGCGTTGGTTTGAGTACAGACAAATCAAGCGAATAACTGTTATAGCCTGAAGACACTTCATACTCACCGCTGAAAATAATATACGCTATTCTGCCAACGGAAGCAGTAAGCGCCAATATTATTGAAACGCAGATTGCCGTAACCCTTTTATACATAAAAACACCCCTGTGTTATTATTCACAGGAGTGTAAAAATTTAATCTCTTTTACGCCTTAAAATTGCATCTTCCGAAATCGGGATACTGCATTTAAAAGAGTAAGTATCCGTTGCTTTATTGGCAACATCGGTTTTTTCATCATCATTGACATTATACAAATCGTCAACAGTAATGACATAAGGTTTTTTAAAGGGTTCAACAACTTCAAGAGTATCGCCTTCAAAAAATCTGTTCCTTTGGGAAACAATAAGGCGCTGATTTTCAGCATCATACTCTTTAAAAAGAGCGCAGACATCCCATTCACGCTGATAGCCGCCGGTATCAAGTACCTGACCGTTTTTCATTCTGCCGAAATTAAAACCGGTAGTATATTCACGATGACTCATTTTGTCCATTTCCTGAAGAATCCAATCAGGAACTTTAAAATCTTTTGACGGATTTTCAAGATATTCATCAATAGCGGCACGATAAGCATATGTTACAATTGCAGTGTAATACTCACTTTTGGCCCTGCCCTCAATCTTAAACGAATCTACACCCGCATCAACAAGTTCGGGAATGTGTTCAATCATACAAAGATCACGGGAATTGAAAATATATGTTCCCTCTTCTTCCTGATTAATAGGAAAAAACTGACCGGGTCTTGTTTCCTCGACCAGATGATATTTCCATCTGCATGGCTGAGCGCAGTCACCTCTGTTTGCGTCCCGACCGACCATATAATCAGACAAAATGCATCTGCCGCTGAAACTCATACACATCGCACCGTGAACGAAAACTTCTATTTCAAGATTTGGATTAGCCTTATCACGGATAGTTTTAATTTCATCAAGTGACAGTTCACGTGCCGTAACGATTCTTGAAGCGCCCATTTCATAAAATGCATTCGCTGACTGATAGTTAACAATTCCTGCCTGCGTCGAAATATGAATATCTGTATCAGGGGCATATTTCTTTGCAAGGCTCAAAACGCCCATATCAGCAATAATAAGCGCATCAACGCCGATTGATGAAACATACCTGAGATAATCCGGCAAAACATCTATTTCGTTATTTCTCGGAAGTGTATTGCATGTTAAATATATTTTTTTGTTATTCTTATGAACGAATTCTACTGCCTCTTTCAACTGGTCTGCATCAAAGTTTGACGGATTCGTACGCATACCGAACATTGTTCCGCCGACATAAATTGCATCAGCTCCGAATTTAACTGCAAGTTTTAATCGTTCCATATCACCGCTTGGTGAAAGTAATTCAATATTTCTCATAATCAATATTCCAAATAAGGTGCATAGGTTTTAATTTTGTTTCTGAACTCCGTCGGATTTGCAGCAGTATAAAGATTGCGCTTATTATCGTGGAAGAAATAATAATCGTCTGATTCTTCAGGCCACAGAACGGCTTCAATTGCCGCAATACCGGGATTGCATATAGGTCCTTTCGGTAAGCCTTTAAACTTTGAATCATTATTTGTATTATAATACTTTAAATAATATTCTGCAGTATGCGCCGAAGTTGATGACAGCGACGGTGCTACTTTATTATTGATATAGTCGGTCGTTGACTGACAGCCGAGAGTCGGGAAGTTTGTCTGATCCTTAAGACGGTTTTCAATAATTCCTGCAATAATCGGCATTTGCTCATTTGTACCAGCCTCTGCCTGAACAATTGATGCGATAATCATAACCTCATTCATTGTAAAACCGAGTTCTTTTGCTCTGTTCCTGTATTCTTCGGTTATTTTCTTTTCTGTTGTTGAAAGGAAAGTTTCAATTGTGCTTGATGCACTCTGACCGATATAAAAATCATAAGTTTCCGGGAAAAGATAGCCCTCAAGTCTGTATGGCACTTCCTCGCTTGCCTCAAGATTTGAAACAAGAGAATAAGAATAATCTGTAGATTCAATTACTGCAAGCAGAGCAGCCCTGTCACAAACCTCATTATCAACAAGTTTATTGACAATATCGGCTGTTGTATAACCCTCAGGAAAAGTCAATCGAATTGTTTCTGTATTTTCGGGTGCACCTTTCAGTGTAGTCAGCATGCCTTCAAGTCCCATTCTGCCGTATAAATAATAAACGCCTGCCTCATATGGTCCTGAACAATCATATGACGGCAATAATTTATCTGCGACAGACACAAACAGTTTGCAGAAATTTTTACAGGTAATAAGTCCGTTATCTGCAAGAATGTCTATAGCATCAGATGATTTTTCAATCTGCTGATTATAACTTACAGTTACCGATGATGTAGTTTTGGTCATACCGAAAATATCGTTAAGACAAAGAACGGCATAAACAGACAAAATCATAGAAACCGCTATAACAACTATAAAAAATACATAAGTAGAAGCAACCGTATGATTTGCCGCTCTTTTCTTTGCTTTGGCAGCAGTTTTTTGTTTAATTCTTTCTACTTCCTTTTGATGACTTATTTTTTTTGCAAAATCTTCATTTGAAAAATAAACGTCTTTTTTCTGTGAGTCCGAATCAACGGGATTGATACCTGATTCGTTAAATTTGAATTCATCAGACATGTTTTACTCTCCTTTACAAAAAAATATTTCATTTTCTGTTATAACGGCATTAACGTTTTTATCAAATTTATTAATCGGTAAATATTCACTGATTAAATCATTATAACACAAACCGACTGAAATACCATTATATTTTTCAAGAAATCTGTCATAATATCCCTTGCCGTAACCAAGCCGATATCCCTTTTTATCAAAAGACAATGCAGGCACAATACAAACGGAATCCGTAAAATCATCAAGCAGTTTACAGGAAGCATCCGGCTCCGATATACCGAACATACCTTCGGCAAGACTGTTCAAAGAATCAATGATATAGTAATTCATTAACCCGTTTTTATCAATGCACTTCGGAAGAGCCAGAATTTTTCCGTCTGCAAAAGTTTTATCTATAACCGCACCTGTGTCCACTTCACCGTTAAGCGCAGAATAACAGAGAATTATTTTTGCATTTTTATATGTATCTGAATTTAACAAAATGTTGCAGATTTCTAAACTTTTATTTTTTTTATCGGTAAGTTCAGCTCTTTTTTCCTTAAATTCTTTTCTTAACTCATTTTTCATCGACACTGAATTGTTCTTCTTACTTCATCTGCTTTTTCTTCACCTGCGAGTGCTTTAACAATTTCAAGACCGAAATCAACAGAAACGCCTGCACCCCTTGCAGTAATATATTTACCGTCTGTTATAACATACTGTTCAGACAAAACTGCACCGTCAAGATATTTGGTAAACGACGGATAAGCAGTTGCCTCAACACTGCTCAAAAGCCCTTTATTGCCGAGAATTGACGGAGCGGCACAGATTGCACAGATATAAATACCGTCTTCAACGGCTCTGTCAATAACATTCTGAACAGCACTGTTTTTTTCAAGATTAATAACGCCGTCACCGCCGCCCGGAAGAATAACGGCATCGGCGTTTTTATATTCAAATTCATCAATTGTTATATCAGCATTTACTTCAATACTGCACGATGAAGTTACGGTTTTGCCAGTAACACCAACTGTTTTAATCTCAATATCAGCACGTCTCAGCATATCAATCGGCGCCATTGCCTCGATTATTTCAAAACCGTCTGCCAAAAATAAATAAACCATTTTTTACTCCTTATTAAACTCTATATTTCTACAGGAAAATCTGCTTTCGACCAAACCATTCCGAGCGGTTTTTTTAGTTCACAGCCTTCATAAAGATATTCAATAATATCATCTTCTTCATCAAATAAAATTTGATTTTCAAAATATAATTTTATATCAAAACCAAACCTTTTATAAAAATCCACCAATGCTTCATTAGCAGGAATCAGCCACAGAAAATCATCTGTATACTGCTTTGCTTTTTCAACAAGTTTTCCTGCAAATCCCCTGCATCTGTATTCCTTCAGCGTTGCAACTGCATAAATATATTTACCGTTTAACGAACCATATTTACAATCCACAAGAAAAAGCATTGAAACAAGTTTATCATCTTCAAAAAAACCAAGACATTTTTTGTTATTGCACTTCTGAAGAAAAAAAATTATTTCGTCTTCACTGTCGCCGAATACGCTGTGCCAGATATTTATTATCCGCTTTTCATCACGGCAAAAATCAATTCTATAATTTGTCAAAAACCGCTACCTCTTTTTTCAGCCAGATTGCAGGATGATAAGATTGCTTTGCTTTTCTGAGTCCCTCAAGTCCCAAATCTTCTTCTCTATTAATATACTTGAAACCTTTATCAAGAAGTCTTTTGGCAAATTCCTGGTTAATAATCGCATATGCGCCCTGAACATCGGCAGGTGCTTTTTCAAAATGTGAAACAAAACACTCGTCATTCAGTTTTTCACCGTACGTATAAGCAATTGCCTTACCGTTTACTCTGATAATTCCGCCGTAAAAACCGAGTTTTTCATAGTTTTCAAAACCTGTTAAAACAGACTCAAACTCAAGCGAATAATCGGAATCGTTATCGTCTCTCTCCTCAATCCAGTTGGTATGAAGATTTATACATTCGTCAATATTATCTTTACTGATTTCTTCAAAACACCAATCGGGATTATTCTTTTTAAAATTAGTTATATGATTTCGTTTTGAATGATATTTTTTACCCGAAAGATTTGCAAGACTTTCGGCACTGTAAATATAATCATTATTGCCATCATCGTATTTATAGTTGATCTGATTCGGGAATTCTTTTTCAAGCATTTCCTTATAACTTTCAGTCACACCGTAAATATTAGGCGTTACACAGTTTTCTTTTGCATCGGCAATAATTTCCAATACTGCTTCTTTAAAATTGCCTTTGCCAATAGGCAGGGAATAAGAAAAATCCCCTTCTTTTCCCCAGCGGCAAATAAAGAAATCCTTATAATGTGCAATTTTAGTTCTGTAAGCAGTATGCCATAAATAAATGCTTCCGAAAGTATATTCACAGTTCATACTGTGTGCTTCGCTTAAACATTCCGATACCCAGAAATAATCATTTATTTCGGGAATTTTAAAATCTAACATAATTCCTCTTTTACAATATTAACAATTTTTTTGTGAATTTCATCTATCGGCAGCGGATTTACTCCGTCTGAGCATGCAACAACCTTCCAGCACTGCTTTTTTGCTGCGTACAAAGCCGATTTACGGCATTTTTCAAGAAATGCTGCATTAGCCTCATGCACGTCTTTTTTATTCTCATCGCCGCCATAACGTTTCGTCATAAGCCTTTGTGAAATTTCTACAGGCATATCAAGATAAATTACTGCGTCAGGCTTTGGTATACCGATTTTTTCATATTCAAAATCGGCACTCCAGTCAAGATATTCATCCCACTTGCTTTCATCAATCTTTTCCATCTGGTAAATTGAATTTGAAGTAGCATATCTGTCTGCCAGAATGAGTGTGCCGTTTTCATAATCTTTGCCCCAATTCAGTTTATAAGAGGCAAATCTGTCAACGGCATAAAACGCACCTGCTGCATAAGCGTTAACATCATCGGCACTTTTTCCGAATTCACCTGCAAGATACATATTTACAAGCGTACTTGACGGACTGTCATAATCAGGCAGTTTAATTTTTCTATAGTTGATTCCTTCGTTTTCAAAATATTTCTGAAGAAGTTCAACCTGCGTAGATTTTCCTGAACCGTCAAGTCCTTCTATAATTATTAATTTCTTCATTTTTTCTTTTGTACTTTCTTTTTATTGCCCTTTTCATCAACTATATAAGTGTTTTCAAGCTGACCGACAAGACTTTCCTTAAAACTGTCAATATAAAGCCTTCTGAGTTTTGCCTGCTCTGCTTTTTCATCATCAGTTAATCCTGCTGATTTGGATTTACGGGCAAGTTCATTAATTCTGTTTATCTGTTCCTGTGTAACCATTAATCCAAAAAGTCCTTTAATTTTTTACTTCTGCTCGGGTGTCGCAGTTTTCTGAGAGCCTTAGCCTCAATCTGTCTTATTCTTTCTCTTGTAACATTAAATTCCTTGCCGACCTCTTCAAGTGTTTTCGGATTACCGTCAGCAAGACCGAAACGAAGTGAAAGAACTTTCTCTTCTCTCGGTGTGAGTGTTTTAAGAACATCTGCAAGTTGTTCTTTAAGAAGGCTCATTGAAGCAGCGTCGGCAGGTGCAAGTGCATCATCATCGGGAATAAAATCTCCTAAATGAGAATCCTCCTCTTCTCCGATAGGTGTTTCAAGTGAAACCGGTTCCTGTGCTACACGGAGAATTTCACGAACTCTTTCTGTAGGCATATCAAGAAAATCAGCAATTTCTTCAGGTGTTGGTTCTTTACCGTTCTGATGAAGCAACTGACTGTTTGCTTTTTTTACTTTATTAATTGTTTCAACCATATGAACAGGAATTCTTATTGTTCTTGCCTGATCTGCAATAGCACGGGTAATGGCTTGCCTTATCCACCATGTAGCATATGTTGAAAACTTAAATCCTTTAGTATAATCAAATTTATCAACAGCCTTGATAAGACCCATATTACCCTCCTGAATCAAATCAAGGAACTGCATACCTCTGCCGACATATCTTTTGGCAATACTTACAACAAGCCTTAAATTAGCCTCGGCAAGACGTTTTTTTGCAACAGGATCATCATCGGCAATTCTGATGGCATATTCAATTTCTTCTTCGGGAGTAAGAAGCGGAACTTTACCAATTTCTTTAAGATAAACTTTGACAGGATCATCCATTGCAGCATTATCATTAACTGCAACAGTGTCAGCGGCATCTGTTTCTTTAGGCAAATCAACTTCAAGAGTAATACCGTCAAGCGCTTCCGAAGAAAAATCATCAATAATGTTAATATTGGAACTGTCAATTAAATCATTGAGTTTTTCAAGTTCATCTACGTCAAGGTCAAGTTCAACAATAATATTATCTATCTCCTGTGCAGTAAGATGACCTACAGCCTTTCCTTTTTCAACCAGTTTTTTAAATGCAGCATTCTTTTTTTCATCTGAAACCTGCTGATTTGGTGTAAGTTTAATTTTATTATCCATAAATAGTTCTCCTCATCTTTATGTAGACAAAGCCAATTTAAACCGTGTTCGGATTTGATTGTTTTTGTCAGTTTCCAAAAAATTTTCTGAATTCATCATCGCTCATTGCCGAAGTTGATTTGTTATGCTTTTTGGCAAATTCGTTTTTAACGGCATTAAGACAATCGATAAATTCTGTTTTCGGATTTACACTTTCTTTGCCTGTGGCAACAATTTTCGTAAACCGTCCCGATTCTTCCATCGTAAAAGCATCGCCGAAATTCATAAGGTCGGTATCAGCGCCTGAATATATTTTTTCAAGAGCAATTGCAAAACACTTTTTTATAAATCCCGAAGACAAATATGACGAATCAAAATCGCCAAGCAGTTTTGCACAATCAGGATATTTTAAAAGCAAATAAAGAAGTCTTTCTTCCGCTTTTATTTTTTTTACTGTTGAGTCACTTTCAAAACTCTTTTTTGTATTGTTTCTTATATCATCGCTGATGATTTTTTTCATTTCCTGTCTGCGTTCTCTATAAGAGGTCCGCTTCACATAATCATCATACTGCGCCTTTAAACTTCTCTTTTCAATTCCAAGTTCATCGGAAATACGCGATAAATAAAGGTCACATTCAACAGGACTTGTCCCGCTCAGAACTTTAATGACTTCGGCGGCAAAATCCGCTTTGCCCTGTGTTGTATTAAGGTTATATTTATCACGCAGTTTAAGAATTTTAAACTCCGTTTCATTTGTAGCGCCGTCAAGCATTGCACCGAATTTCTCGGCACCTACCGTTTTGATAATCTCGTCAGGATCTTTTCCGTACTGAAGAACAGGCACCCGCACTTTTATATCCGCATCTTTAAAAAGATACATCGCTTTCTGAACTGCTTTCTGCCCTGCTTCATCGGCATCATATGCCAAAATTACTTCTTTTGCATATCTGCAAATCTGACGTACCTGCTCACTTGTGAGTGCCGTTCCGCATCCTGCAACAGAATTTGTAAACCCTGCCTGGTGCATTGAAATAACGTCCATATAACCCTCACAGAGTATCAGCGTATCTTTACCGCTGTCTTTTGCAACATTAAGAGCAAACAGTTCGTTAGTCTTTTTATAAGCAAGCGTATCGCTTGTGTTAATATATTTCGGCTTGCTGTCATCAAGCACACGACCGCCGAATGCAATAACATTGCCGCGGACATCAATAATAGGAGTCATCACTCTGTTTCTGAAATTATCATAATAACCCTTATTGCCTTTTTTTACAAGACCTGCATCAAGCATTTCCGTAAAAGAAAAGCCTTTTGATTTAAGATGTTTTATCAGCATGTCCCATGCATCAGGCGCCATACCAAGCCCGAACTTCGTAATAGTTTTGCGTGTTAGTCCTCTTCCGAGAAAATAATTAAGCCCTGCCTTGCCGCCCTCACTCATAAGATATGAATGATAAAAACGGGCAGTTTCACGGTTTGCTTCAAGTATTCTTCTGCGCCGTTTTCCGATTGAATCGTCAAAACCGTCCTGCGGCATCTGCATACCCGCTCTTTCTGCAAGAAGTTTTACAGCATCAATATAATCAAGATTTTCAATTCTTCTTATAAAACCGACGGCATCTCCGCCTGCTCCGCAGCCAAAGCAATAAAATGACTGAGTATCAGGATAAACTGTAAACGACGGTGTTTTTTCATTATGAAACGGGCAAAGACCAACCAATGTTGAACCACGGCGTTTAAGTGAAACATAACCGGAAATAATATCTTCCACATCAGTTTTATATTTAAGTTCCTGCAAAAAGGAATCATTCAGTGCCATAATACTCACCTGCCTTAAAAATCATAATTTATGATTTTTAATTATATTTTAACTAAATTTGCTAATTTTATTAAAAATAACCGCAATTAACATAAAATTATACGCAATATAGGCTATAAACCCTTTATTTTTATTATACTTGACTTAATTAAGATAAAATATTATTATTCAATAAGAGGTATTATTTATGATTTATATAATAATTGTTATATTTGTTTTACTGTTTTTAATTTTTTGCTATTACGAAAACAATAAAATTGATATCACGAAATATGAAATTAACTGCAATTCAGCCGAATCGAATATTAAAATTGTTCACCTGTCGGATTTACATTCAAAACCTTTCAAAGCAGTTATCAAAAAGGCTGAAGAACAAAATCCCGACATAATTGTTATTACGGGAGATTTCATTAATGACCATTGCAAAAACAAAGACAAAATGCTTGAATTCGGAAAAGTTCTTGTAAAAATATGCCCTGTTTATTACATTACAGGCAATCACGAAAGACGGCTTGACTGCTTTAATAATTTAATGAATGAACTCAAAAACATCGGATTTAAGGTTCTTTTAAATGAAATTTCCTCGGAAATAATCAACGGTACTAAAATAAATATTTTGGGGCTTGATGAAAATCAGGCAGATTTTAAAGACTATAAGGCAAGAAAAAACGGAACTTTTGTTTATAAGGATATGAGTAAATATTTTAATGAACTTTCACAAAAAGACGGGGTGAAAATTGTATTAAGCCACTTCCCCGAAAATTTTAAAGGTGTCAAAGAAAATAATTATTCGCAATATGATTTTGATATTCAATTTTCAGGTCATGCACACGGAGGCCAGTTTATACTGCCGTTTATCGGCCCTGTGTTTTCACCTGGTCAGGGTCTGTTTCCTAAGTATGCCCGAGGTTCATTCGGTGACAAACCGAAACTGATTGTAAGCCGAGGTCTCGGAAATGCCGAATTTCCATTAAGATTGTTCAACCACCCCGAAATAAATGTAATAACAATAAAACAAGATAAAAATTAACCGCAGAAATTAAAATCTGCGGTTATTATATTTTGGCAAATTTTTCACCGATTTCGGTTAAATAATAACTGCCGTTGCTCATATCGGTCAGCTTTTCACTCAAAAAATCAACTGACTGCTCTTTCATTGAAAAAACAACCTCTACTTTATCTGAAAAATCAGTTTTTTCAACGTTAGCACCAAAATCATTTAAAAGATTACTCAGCCTTTCGTAAAAATTATAATCAACCGAAACGCTTAAAATTTTGCAGGGTGCCATTGTAATAATGTTTCCCGACTCAACTGCTATTTTGGAACCATGCGAATATGCTCTGACGAGGCCGCCTGCACCAAGAAGTGTGCCGCCGAAATACCGTGTAACAACAACGCACACATCAACAAGTTCATTTTTCAGAATCACATCAAGAACAGGAACACCTGCTGTGCCTGACGGTTCACCGTCATCACTGTAACGCTGAATATTATTTTCTTTAAGCACATAAGCATAAACATTATGCGTTGCATCCCAGTGCTTTGATTTAATTGAATTAATAAAATCAACTGCTTCATTCTGCGTTTTTACAGGTTTTACGTAGCCGATAAATCTCGACTTCTTTTCAATAAATTCATCACTGTTTTCAAATTCGACGGTTTTATATTCATTCATATAATTTTTGCTGCCTTTCTTTTAAGCAATAGAGAGTCGAACAAAACAAGGTTTAACCTCTATTACTTAAAACAAGAAAAAGGGCAACGCATAAGCGTCGCCCGAATTTACATTAAGCCTTTTTGCCGTATCTCTTATTGAATCTATCTACACGTCCGCCTGTATCAACAAGTTTCTGCTTACCTGTGTAAAAAGGATGGCACTTAGAACAGATATCAACTTTAAGTTCACTCTTTGTGCTTTTTGTTTCATAAGTTGCACCGCAAGCGCACTTAACTATGCAAGTATCATAATTTGGATGAATTGCGTCTTTCATTACTTTCACCTCGTTTGCAATAATGTCATAACATTTGGAATAATACCACAACTTGCAATAAAAAGCAAGTATTTTTTTTAAATTTAATTATAATAACAGACTTTTCCGAGATGAAAAGAGTACAAAACCGCCTGTTTTACATTCATATTAAGTGTTTTTGATACTGCAGACTTATAGAATGCTATCTGATTTTTATACATATCAAGCAATTCTTTTTCATCTGATACCCTGTCTGTTTTATAATCCACAAGAATAAGTTCGCCGTTTTCCTCAAACACACAGTCTGAAATACCCTGAATTAAAACTTCTTCATGGCTGTCGGTATCTTCAAATTCAGAGAGCGAAACAAAAGAGGATACTTTTATTTCCCTGTAAATATTATCTGAATTAAACATTCTTTCAGCGAAATCGGAATTAAAAAATTTCATAAGTGCGTTTCTGTTTAAACTCTCTGCCTGCTCTGCTGACAAAAAACCTTTATCGGTTATTCTTGCGATTTCAGACTCAAGATCAGCCTTAGCAATTTCATAATCGCAGAACTGCATAAATGTGTGCATTGCCGTTCCTCTCTGCCCTGGTGTCAAACCGGATTTATTCAAAAATGCAGGCTTTGACGAAGCAAAATACTTCATCGATTTGATGCTGTCATCAAGACAGGAGGCATTTCGCTTTGCAGTTGACTTGCTGAGATTTATATAATCATATTTGTATTGCAGTTTTTCATTAATTTTTTCAACAATATCATTATCACATCTGCATTGCACATTATTTTCAGGTTTTGCAATTTCCGATACATTTTCAGTAACTTCAATATTCAAATCAAAATCAGAATATTTAATTGTAACATCCTGCCCGGTCAAATCACGAAGTACCTGTCCGTTTTTATGCATAAGAGCACAAAGTAAAAATATATCGCTGTCACGCTCTATGTTTTTAATATAATATGGAGCAATTTTTCCGTTAATAATTTTAGGCGCAAGTTTAATAACTTTTTTTTCAAGATTATCAACAGTAACAAACGATATAAACTGCTCTTTTGCCCTTGTCATTGCAACATACAGAACACGCAGGTTTTCGCCCATACTCATACATTTGCTGATATTCTGCATAGCAAGATAAGGAAATGTATATGTCTGGCACAATAATTCACTGTTAAACCTTTTTACGCCGATACCGTCTGAGGACAAAAGAATTTTTTCAGATAAATCGGAATTATTATATTTTCTTTCCGCACCGGCAAGAATAACCACCGGAAATTCAAGACCTTTTGATTTGTGCACACTCATAATTGAAACTGCATTCTGTGCACCTGCGCTGATTGACGGGCCTTCAATTCCCCTGTCACTTTCCTCAACCTTTGCAAGCAAGCGCATAAATGAAGTTAATCCAACACTGTCTGACGCATCAAAGTTCTTGGCAAATTCAATCAGTTTATTTATATTGTTGACTCTTTGCTCACCGTTTCCGAGCGCATTTGCAAGAGCAAAAATATTCTTGAATTCGCAAAGAAAACGGATAAAATATGCTACTGACATTGTAACGGAATTTTTGCGCAGAATTTCAATATCTTTTAAAAATTCCTTTACCTTAGGCATATCACTTCTTAAAACGGCAGAATACAAACTGCCTTTTGCGGAATCAACTCTTATCTGAGCCATTTCATCAGCAGTGAAGCCGTAAATTGCAGACATCATTACTGCAAGCAGCGGAATATCCTGCATCGGATTATCTATAATTTTAAGAAACGAAGTTAAAATTCTAATTTCATTGCTTTCAAAAAGATTTGATGAATTATCACAGACAACAGGAATTCCGTATGATGTAAGAACATCAGTGTAAATACCTGTATGCCCTTTTTGTGAGCGCAAAAGGATAACAATATCACCATACTCAATATCACGAAAATGATCTTTATCCCAAATTTGTTCTTTCGAATTTATCTTTTTATTTATGGTTTCGGCAATATATACTGCCTCTTTTTCGTCAAGATCGGCTGTTTTGGTATTGTTTAAAATCTTAATCTGTGCCGACGGTATTTCCGTATCACCGAACTTGGCACCATAATTCAGATATTCATCTTCATTATACTCAATATCGCCGACTTCTTTTTGCATAAGTATCGAAAAAACGTAATTTACATATTTGCAGATTTCGTCACGCGAACGAAAATTTTTATCAAGTATAATTTTCGAATCAGTCTGTTTATCAGGATTATAATACAGATATTTTTCTTTTTTTTCATTAAATATTTCGGGCATTGCCAGCCTGAAACGGTAAATACTCTGCTTTATATCACCAACCATAAAACGGTTACTGCCATTTGAAAGAACCTGAAAAAGCATATCCTGAGCACGATTTGTATCCTGATACTCATCAATAAGAATTTCATAAAAATCGTCTGATAAATCTTTTGATAACTGAGTCGGAACCACTTCTCCGTTTTCATTTTTAAACAGCAGTTTGATTGCAAACTGCTCAACATCTGCAAATGTATACTCGTTAGACTCATCTTTCAAATGACTTAATTCTTCATCAACCTTCAAAACCACTTCATACAATTTAAGCATAATCGGATACAGATATTCCATATCGTCATAATAATCAGCCTCGGAAAGGCTCATCAGCCTTTCAAAATTCTTTTTATTGACAATATCTTTATACGCATTATGCCTTTCCGCAAGTTCCTCCTTTACAGGCGAAACATAACCTTTTTTATAGGGCATACTTTTGAACCTGATATTTGAATATGCATTTTTCATATCATCCCACGACGAATCAAGAGCATCAATCAGATTTTCAAGTATCTGTCTGTTAATATTCAACATATCGGTATATTTATCAAAAAGCAGATCATCTTTTAAAAGTATATCATATGAACTGTTGATAATACCGATTGCAAAGTTTATATTACTGCGAAGTTCGCTTTTTAAAAAATTTATCCAGTCACTATCCTGCATTGAATATTTCGGATTATATTTTTCAACCATTTCTTTCAGCCATTCAAACGGAAAAGGCTGTGCATAAATATATGTATGAATTCTTTTGATAACATCAGCAAATGCACTGTTATCTTTTGAACTGCTGAACATTTCAAGAAGTGTCTTGAACACTTCGTCATCATTTTCAAAATAATCGTCAATAACCGTATTAATCGCAGTTTCAGAAAGTATATCTGCCTTCGCACCGTCAAGAAGACCGAAATCCTGATTAATTCCCAGTTCAAAGAAATTTTCACGCACAAGATTAATGCAAAAAGAATCTATCGTGCAAATTTTTGCAGCAGGCACAAGCGACAACTGCCTTGCAGCATTCATATCAGCAGGATTTTCAAGCAAAATTTTATTAAGTGCACCGGAAATTCTTGTGCGCATTTCAGCAGCGGCCGCATTTGTAAAAGTAACTATAAGAAGTTTATCAATATCTACAGGATTGTTTTCATCTGTAATCAGTTTTATAACTCTTTCTACAAGAACAGCAGTTTTACCTGAGCCTGCAGCGGCAGAAACAAGCACATTTCTGTTTCTTGCTTTGATTGCATTATGCTGTTGTTTTGTCCATTCAGGCAACTCTACTCCTCCTTCAAAATTTCTATTACTTCTTTATCGTCATATTCCTGCATTTCACGTTTTTCAATCATTTTTCTGTTAGCACAAACGGATGAATAATCGCAATATTCGCAGGTTTTATCGTGATTCTTACCGTTTATGGGATTCTGATTAATATATCCTTTATGAAGATTATTACCCATTAATGCAATCAACGCCTCTGTCTTCTTCTCAATTCTGCCGAGTTCTTCAAGTGAAGCAAAAGCACCGATAACATCACCGTCTTTGTTGATTTTAACAGGAATATATCTGCCTTTTAAATCGTGCTCCATAGATTCAAGAATGTTGTGATTTTCATCATAAAGAACAATACCTTTCATTTTAAATTCACTGTCTTCGTTCTTTGAAACATTTTCTTTGGCAATATTTTTATTGGAAGTCAAAACAGATTTGGAGGAATGCATATAGAGCACACCTGCCGGAATACCCGAATATTCACAATTTTTATCATTACAAAGTGTGAAAAGATAAACAAACATCTGTAAATTAAGTCCATATAAAATATCCGACAAACTGAACATCTTACTGCCCGATTTATAATCAACTACACGAACAAACTTTACTCCGTTTTTCTCAAGCACATCAACACGGTCAATAGAGCCTTTCAGACTGACAGTTCCTCCATTTTCAAGATCAATTAATGCAGGTTTTACTGCACCGTCTTTATCAATATCAAGTTCAAACGCTTTTGCCTCAAAATCAGACTGGGAAAACTCTTCGGCAATACGGTTTACAACACTTGTAATCATATTTGAAAGACGGGTAAACTGATAGATAAAACGTTTACTCAGGCTGTCCCCGTTAATTATTTCCGCACTTAAATACTTGTTAAGATATTTATTTACAAGACTGTTTATATCTTCACGTTTCATTTGAGAAAGTGTTTTGGAACCAACATCTGAAAGAATACTTTCAAGCACATAATGAATTACCGTGCCTGTCTGCATAGCGTCCATTTTAACTGCCGTTCTCGGCTTTGCCAAAAGACCGTATTTACAGAAATATCTGAAAGAACAGTTGAAATAATCCTCCATTCGCGAAGCAGAAAGATACATATCTTTGCCGAATAAATCTACAGAAAGTCTTTCATTTTTAAGATTTATGTCATCATTATCTGCAAGCATTTTAACTGCATTGTATCTGTTGTCATTTTTAAGGCTCTCTTTAAGTGATGCGCTGAAAACTGTATTATCGGCAAAATGCTCTGCCATATATTCAAATGCAGATTCATGGCTTTCAATTCTGTCTATTTCGTCAATATCTCTTAAAGTCAATTCACAAATATCGGGAAATATATTTTTAATTGAGGTTACTATAATTGACGGCGAAGAATCCCCCTCGCCTGTATAAGATATACAAAGTTTCTGCGAAGAACAGCTGAGTGCCATATAAGCAAAATAACGCTCCTGAAGATTAAGAACTTCACCGAAAGAATAAAGCTTAAAGTCATTATTATTTAGAATAATTCTGTCACTTTCTGAAAAAAGACCGTTACAGACAACATTTTGCGGGAATTCACCTTCATTTGCACCTAAAATATAGACAGACTTCGGATTATCTGCTCTGATTCTGTCTGCCTGACCTATTTGCACATTATCTATGCCCTGAGGCAAAACGCCCAAATCTTCTGAAGAAATCATTATATTGAAATAGTTAAGATATTCTTCGGCAGACAAAATTTCATTACCTGTAATTTCAGCAAGTTTATTAAGGATTTCCATAAGAGAATCCCAGATTCGTTCCTGTTCTTCTGCAAGAAGATTAAGATTTGACTCTTCAAGATTTACAGCAAGTTCTTTCAAATGAACATTAACGTTGAATTTAATAAGCGTATCATAAACTGCTCTGCTGATTTCAATTGCCGACGCATTTTTAATTTTCTTTTTAAATGACATCAGAATATCAACAAGATATTTCCGTGAACTGTTAATTCTTTCAAGCGTTTTCAAATCATTTTCGCTTATGTCGGAAACAAAGCCTCTTGAAGAATTTTCAAAATCTGCGCTCCACTTTTTGATTCCGTTAATATTCCACATAAATATGTAGTTTTCAAGTTCACAGATATCTTTATCACTCAAATCGGTTAACGATGTTTTTGCAAGACTTAAAATATCATCTGATTTAAAAGAATAAATAATGCATCTGAAAAGATACTGAACAAAAATGATAAGCGGCTGCGTTTTAACAGGCTGCCGTTCATCATCAAAGCAGGGAATCTCATACTTTTTAAAAGTATAAATAAGTTCATCGGAATATTTATTCAAATCACGGCAGATAACGGCAATATCTCTTGCTCTTATACCGTTTCTCAAATCTTTTTTTATCTCTGACGCAACGTAGCGGCATTCATCATAAACACTTCTGGCAGAATAAATTTTTATATAATCAGGTTCACCTGAAAACAATTGCGCAACTGTTGAAAAAGTATTCTTTTCACACAAAAGAAGTTCATCATTCTGCGCTCTGAAATTTTGATTAAGATTTATAAAATCATAATCAACGCCTGATTTTTTACAGATTTTTTCAAGAATTGCAATGCTTTTATTTACATATGAAAACAAATCAAATGGATTATCCGTTGAGTAAGAATCGGTAGCAAAAGTAATTGTAACATCTTTTGCTTTTGCAATTACCAATTCGAGTATTTTATATTCATTTGCAACAAAACCGTTAAAGCCGTCAATAAGAACATACTTATCATTTAAATAATCATTGTTACTGAGGATTGTATAAAGTCTGCTCAAATCATCAGCACTGTCAAGAAATTTATCAACAATAAGGCCCTCATATGTTTTAATAATAAGCCCCATATCACGAAGTTTGCATGACAATGTCTTTTTGTCAACCGAATCAGACACGGCAAGCATTTCATCATACGAAATATTGCAGGATTTCATTTCATCATAAATATTAACCATCGAATTTACGAATGATGACTTATTGACCTTTTTTTTGAATAAAACGAGTTCGTCTTTAACTATATCTATGGCTTTTTTCATTAAAACACCTTTTGCACCTTTTGAAAGCAAAGGCAGGGTGCTGCCGCCGTAAAGCTTTACAGCCTCATTATAAAGACGTGAAAAAGATGAATTTTCAACTTTGCCGATATTCTGCTCTCCAAGCATTTTGAGAAGTTTTTTTTCGGCAGTAAAATTATACTGCTCAGGGGTAATGAGCAGTATATTATCAGCCTTATCATCAATCAGTTTTTTGATTTTGTTAAAGCAATATTCAGTTTTACCATAGCCGGCGCGGCCTAAAACAAAATGAAGCATTATTTAAAATTCCTTAAATCAAGTTTGTCAAAATCTGAAAAGAACTGTTTTAACTCTTTTGCAATTTCATCGCAAACACCGAGATTATCATTTTCAATATTAAGCGGTAAAATCGGGTCGTGAACCGACAGACGAAGCAAAAACCAGCCGCCGTCAATATTAATTCTTACGCCCTCGTAATTTTCCTTTTCAACCTGCCAGCCGTCACGGTTTTCGGCATACTCTGTAAGTGAAGCAATTACATTTTCACCGTATTCTTTAAAATCATCAAGCAGAATTGGAATTCTGATTTCAATACTTTCGGCAGGCTCTTCAAGTGATGAAATAAGTTCATCAATGCTCTTGCCTTGCTTGTTGAGTTTTGCAAGAAGAATAATAATCTTTGTAGCAAGATAAGCGCCGTCATCAAGAAAATAATTTTCTTTAAGTGCAGCATGACCGCTTGTTTCAATAGCAAGAGTTGAATTAACGCCCGATTGATTGAGTTCGATTGACTTATCAATAACATTTTTATAACCACGCTTAAAGCGAAGTTGCCTGCCGCCTAAATCCTGCTCAATGAATTTGCGCAGTCCGTCAGACGTTAAACTGTCGGTAACGATAGTTGCTCCCTTATTATTTTCAAGTGCAATAACAGATGCAAGCGCAACAAGCCTATTACGGTTAATTTCCTCACCGCTTGCACTTACACAACCCATTCTGTCAACATCTGTATCAAAAATCAATCCGAAATCTGCGCCTGAATTCTTAACCATTTCACAGGCAGATTCAATTGCCTGCTTATTTTCAGGGTTCGGAATATGATTCGGGAACATACCGTCAGGCTCTAAAAACTGACTTGCAGACACATCTGCGCCCAAAGGCTTAAGTACATTTTCGGCATAAAATCCGCCGACGCCGTTACCTGCGTCAACTGCAATTTTAAGACCGCTAAGCGGTTTATCTCCAAACTGCACCTCATTTATAATAACATTTCTTAAATGCCCACAGTATACACTCATAAAATCATACTGAATAACACTTCCGTTTAAATTACTCGAAACTGCGTTAGAAGCAAGACTTAAAATCTCTGTCAGTTCAGAACTTTCCAGACCGCCGTTTCTCGTGAAGAATTTAAGCCCGTTTCGCTGATAAGGGTGATGAGATGCCGTAATTTCAAGTGCACAGTCCACTTTAATATCAAGAACTATACTCATAAACATAGACGGCGTCGATGCAAGGCCGAAATCATAAACAGTCAGACCCTCGCCTTTAAATGCCTTAATAGCGGCATTTTTAATTCTGTCTGCCGAAATTCTTGAATCATGACCTACTGAAATTCTGATATCCGCTTTATTTTCTTTCTGTTTAATCCATTTTGAAAAGGCAATGCAAATTTTTTCCACAACTTCATCAGTAAGTTCAATCTGTTCCGTATCTGTTTCAACAGCAACGCCTCTTACGTCAGTGCCGCTTTTTAATTTCATAATTCTATCTTCTGTAAACATCTGTATTAATCATCCCTTCGTTAAATGCTCTGTCATACGCCTCAATAAGCATTTCATAAATAGGCGTAAGCGCTTTAATATAAGATTTTAATTCATCTATTAATTCAGGCTTTGCGATATTGCCAATATCGGGCGACCATTTTGAAAATTCCATATTTTTTGCATTAGTATACTTTTTCAGATTTTCGGGCGCATCGGGAATTTTATCCTTTTTATAAAAATCCCTTACGCCGTAAACAAGCCCCTCTTTTTCTGCCTTTTTAACGGCTTTAAGCCACTTATCGGGATTTTCCATAATAATCTGACGGACATAATCAAACTGAGCAGGCTTGCCTGTCCACATTCCGAGACCGAAGCAGTAACCCATTGAATGAAACTCAAACCAGAAAAAAGGTGCAAAGGGATACTGAAATTTATTTCGCCTTAACATAAGCCAGAGATTTTCACGATACATCAATTTGCTTTTTGAGCGCCTTGTATCACGCCTTATTCTTGAAACAACGTAATTCGGATTTGTATCTGCAAGCGGCTCAATTTCGCATATATCCTCTGATAAATCAAGCACAATCTGCCGCATTGGTATTGTTGCACCCTGCTTGATTTCCTCTTTATGCTCCTCATAAAAGGATTTTGAATCATTGAATCTGTTGATAGACAGAAGTTCTATAGCCTCAGGTTTAATTCCGGTAAAATTATACATTCGGCAGCAGTCCTTTCTCTAACATTTTCTGAGCGGCAAGCATAGCACAGATTTTGGCACTGTGAAAATTCAGACCGCCCTGAATCCATGCATAAAACGGCTCTCTTATAGGCGCATCGGCAGAAAGTTCGATTGAAGAACCCAAGGTAAACGCACCAGCCGCCATAACCACTTTACTGTCATAACCCGGCATATTCCACGGTTCGGGAAGAACAAAACTGTCAATCGGACTGCCGCTCTGTATTCCCTGACAGAAAGCAACAAGGCTTTCCTCGTTTTCAAGCCCTAATGACTGAACAATGTCGCCTCTTTCTGCATCATATGCAGGTGTAGTTTTATAACCGAATTCACTGAATAATGCTGATATATAAACTGCACTTTTAAGTGCCTCGCCTACAGTGTGAGGTGCATAAAATAAGCCCATATAAAGTTCCCGTGTATGACCGAGACTTGCGCCGACCTCTTTGCCGAGCCCCGGAGTAGTAAGCCTGTATGCACATTTTTCCACTAAATCGGCTCTGCCTGCAATATAACCGCCTGTTGTTGCAATTCCGCCACCTGCATTTTTTATCAGTGAACCTGCAATTAAATCTGCGCCGACCTCTGTAGGCTCTTTCGTCTGAACAAATTCGCCGTAACAATTGTCAACCATAACAATTACATTCGGATTTTTCTTTTTGGCAATTTTAACAACCTTTTCGATTTCTTCAATCAAAAGACTCGGGCGAAGTTCGTATCCCCTGCTCCGCTGAATATAAACCATAGTGACCGTATCATCGACAGCACTCTCTATAGCCTCATAATCAAGTCTTTCATCTTTAAGCGGTACTTCATCATATATGACGCCGAAATCCTTTAAACTGCCCATTCCTTCGCCTGATATGCCGATTACATTATGTATTGTGTCATATGGTGTGCCCGTAACGCAGAGCATTTTATCACCCGGTCTTAAAACGCCGAAAAGTGCAACGGCAAGCGTATGCGTTCCGCAGGTGAAATTATGGCGAACAAGCGCATCTTCCGCACCGAACACGGTTGCCCATACTTTATCAAGCGTATCACGTCCCCTGTCGCCGTAACCATAACCTGTGCTTGGGTAAAAATGCGTTTCGGATATACCATGCTCAATAAATGCAGACTGCACTTTAAGTTGATTATATTCTGTTATTTTGTCTATTTTATCAAACTGATTTTTACATTTTTCAAGTACAAAATCAGAAATTTTTTCTATTTTTTCATCAATTTTAAAAAAAGGCGTCATTTATAAATTCTCCACTTTCCGATATTATCAAATAATAGTTTTTTATAAAAACTTTCGTTTTTATCTTTTTCGCGCATTAAAAAGACAGTTCCCGTAACATCGCAGCACATTGCAGAAACAAGCGCAGAAGCATAACCCGATTTTCTGAACTCAGGTTTAGTCTGCACGGCGGTAAGTATGGCATCATTTTCATAAATGGAGGAAAATATTGCCGAGGAAATAATTTCACCGTCAACATTAAGCGTAACCGCTTTAGCACATCCATGGCGTATTCGGTGGCTTATATCAACATACCAACTTTCAAAATCAACATTGCCGTAATCAACAAAATTAAACAAATCAAAAAGATACGGATATTCGTCAACATCAATGTAATCACACGCAATTTCTGTTTTTCTTTCACTGCTCATTATGATGCCGCTGTCATATTCTCTGTCCAAAAGAAAAGCATCATCACAAAGCAGAGTTGAAAAGCCCATAACATTAACGAATTCGGCCAGTTCTTCAATATCTGCCTTATTCTGAATATAAGACAGTGTAATATCATTATCAAGAATACATATAACTGCAGTAACTTCACTGTTATTCTTCTGTGCATAAAACCTGATAAAAGGATATTTTGTGCCGTATGCCCGAAACAGTGAAAATATTTTTACTGAAAAAATATCTTTTTTGCCGTATACTTCGGGACAAAAAGTTTCATCTAAAAGTTCAATCATATATTTTATCCAACAATGCCGAAATCAGTTTTCTTGTTTCATCAATATCGCTCAGTTTAACAACGCTTGAACCCGAATGAATATAACGGCATGGCAAAGATACTGCCATAACCTTTGAGCCTTTGCCTGCGCTTTGAATTGCACCTGCGTCGTTACCGCCTGCGATTACAGTTTTTGTCTGAACTTTTATATTTTTTTCTTTGGCAGTTTCAAAAGCAAGATTAAATAATTCCCTGTCATAAACGGTTCTTCCGTCCATAAATGATACAACAGGACCGTCACCGAGAACGCAGCATTTATTGCCGCCTGTTACGCCGTCAAGATCTGCGGCAGTAGTTGATTCAAGAACAATTGAAATATCACTCTGAACCGAAAAGGCGGTACACTGTGAACCACGAAGACCGACTTCCTCCTGAACGTTAAAACAAAAACAAGTGTCATATTCAAGTTCCGACTTTATCAATTCAATCATAAGCATGCAGCCGATTCTGTCATCAAGTGCTTTCGCCTTAACAAATCCGTCGCCGAATTCCTGATAATCAGAAACAAAATAAGCATAATCACCGAGAGAAACATATTTTTCTGCATCCTCTTTATTTTTTGCACCAATGTCTATATACATTTTATCAAAGGAAGGTGCGCTCTTTTTTTCATCAGCACTTAAAAGATGAACTGCTTTGGCGCCTATAACACCTTTTGTACCGTTGATATCAACCACCCTGTCAATAACAACACGGGGATCTATTCCGCCGACAGGACTGAATTTCAGATAACCATCTTCTGTAATATAAGTGATGATAAATCCTACCTCGTCCATATGAGCAGAAATCATAACCTTTTTATCAGGTATCTTTTTGCCCTTTTTTAAAGCAATAACCGAACCGAGTGCATCGACCGAATAATCACAGTAATTCCTAATTTCATTTATTATATATTCACGAACACGGCTCTCATCACCCGATGTGCCGTTTAACAAGCAAAGATTTTCAAGCACTCTGAACACCTGCCTTTTCCTTAACATATGCAGCAATTAATTTGCTTACACTTTCAACATCATTTATATAAACAACTTCAACGGGGCTGTGCATATATTTAAGCGGAATAGAGATAAGACCGCATTTTATACCGTTTTCGGTAAGCGAAATCACATCGGCATTTGTGCCTGTTTTACCGTTCATAATTTCACACTGATAAGGAATATTATCTTTTTCAGCAACACTTTTCAATATATTTGAAATATTTCTGTCAAGCGTAGGAGAATAGCCAATCATTGCGCCTTTTGAAACAATGCCGCATTCTTCTTTATTACAATTCGGCGAATAGCCAAAAGAGACATCAACAGAAATACATTCATCTGCATTTACTGCAAAAGCGCCTGTTTTTGCACCTCGTGTACCGACTTCTTCCTGCGTTGAAAACAAAACGGTAACTTTAACAGGCAGTTTTTTCAGTTCATCAAGAGCGAGCAGAATTGACGCTATGCCTGTTCTGTCATCAAGGCAGTTTGAAGAAATTTGATTATTAAGAAGCGGTGTAAACTGACGTTTAAATGTAACCCTGTCACCTAGAGAAACAAGTTTTTCAGCCTCTTCCCTGCTCAAACCGATATCAATTGAAATTTCATTCATATCGGGAACTTTGTGTTCATCATCTGCGCTCTGCAGATGCGGCGGAAGTGTTGAGATAACACCCATAATTTCCTGTCTGCCCCAAACTGTGACTTCATAGCCTAAAAGCATTCTTTTATCAATACCTCCGACTGCGCCGACCTTTAAAGATCCGTCATCAGTTATTGAAGTGACAACCATCCCTATTTCATCAAGATGAGCATCAAGAAGAATATGATATCCCTCACCGAAAGTGCAGGTAACATTATTCATTGCATCTACCTGAACTTCTCCGTAGGGCGAAAGAGCATTTTTTAAATATTCAATCATTCTTTCTTCACAGCCTGATACGGCAGGAATACTAACCAAATCTTTAATCAAATCAACTGTTTTCATTATTCACCAAATCCGTTTACAAGTTCTTTAAATTTTCTGCCCCTATATTCAAAAGTTTTAAACTGATCAAACGCAGGGCAGGCAGGGCAAAGCGAAACAATATCGCCGCTTACTGCTTTATCTTTTGCAATAATGAGTGCATTTCCCATTGTATCTGTTTTTACAATTTCAATATCGCTGCTTTTATAATCAGCAGACGAAACAACTGCATCATAAATTTTATCAGCCGTAGCACCGTTCAAGACAAGCAATTTAACCTTATCAAGAATATACGGCACCATTGTGCTCATATCATTACCCTTATCAGAACCACCGCAAATCATAATGATTTTCTGATTAAAAGCATTAAGTCCGCTGATAACTCTTGACGGCGAAGTTGCAATGGAATCGTTATAATATTTTACTCCGTTATATTCACGCACAAACTCAATTCTGTGTTCAACACCGCCGAAGGTCTGAGCAACATTTTTCATCGTTTCGGGGTTAACAATTCCCCATACTGCCGCTATTGCCGTGCAGTAATTATCAACATTATGAATACCGGGAATAATAATATTATTTCTGTTCATTACAACAGTTTTACTGCCGTTTTCTGCGTAAACAATATCACCGTTATCAGTAAGATATGCACCGTTTTCAACTGCATGAGTGAGTGAAAATTCATACAATTTCCCACGAACATCATAGCGCATATCATGATACACTCTTCCGCCGATTGAATAATCACAGTCAGCATTAAGCACAGTTCTTGCATTACTGCTTTGATAAATCAGAATATTACGCTTTGAATCTACATATTCATCAAGGCTGATATGGTGGTCAAGATGTGTGCTTTCAATATTTGTAACTACTGCAATATCGGGCTTATTAACCATATTGCCCATAGTTAAAAGTTGGAACGAAGACAGTTCAACAACTGCATAATCATCTTCTGTAATTTTATCAAGTTCGCACATTAATGCCTTACCGATATTGCCGCCTAAAAATACGGTTTTACCCTCTGCCTTAAGCATTTCGGATATAATGGTTGTAGTGGTCGTCTTGCCATTAGAGCCTGTTACTGCGATAATTTTTGCAGGGCAAAAACTGAAAAACACTTCCATTTCGCTTGTAACAGTCTGACCTCTTTCGATACACTCGCCGATCCAATTATTCTGAAAAGGAAGAATGCCGTTTGAACGGAAAACGATATCCATATCAGTTAAAACGTCAAGATAATTCTCACCAAGTGAAAAATGGACACCGAGTTCTTCAAGCCTTGCACAGATGTCTTCGCCTATATACGCTTTATCTCTCTTATCACAGGCATAAACTTCAATGCCATATGATGCAAGCCATTCGGCACACGGCGTATTTGCCACACCCATACCGACAAAAGCAACCTTCTTATCTTTTAAATATTCTAAAAACTCTTTGTAATCTTTGATATTATTAAACATAAAATAATCACCATAGCCTTTCAGGCTACAAAAAATTAATTAAAAGTCATTAACGCCTCTTGCAGCCTGGTAAGGCGTTAATGGTGATTACAGCCATCTCAAAATTTTGCTACAGGCAAATTTTGAGGGCAATATAATCGTAATAGTGTGATTTTTCACACTATTACCTCTAATGCGAATAAAATGTGCCATCTTTAAAATCTTTTATATTAAATGCTTTCATTCTTTCTTCAAGTTCATCCTGAAAAGCCATATGGCGCTCACCTTTAAGATTATCGGAAATAGGCGATGAAGAATTCATTACATATTTTAATATCATCTGCTGGCACTTAGTTTCCATATTACCGAGAAAATAGCACTTTTTTGTTTCAGGCTCAACGATGCAGAGTGCAATTTTTAACTGCTCTTTTTTTCCGAGCGGAGTAATCATTTTTGAAACTGCAACTGCATCATCTTCCGCCTTGTCTGTAACAAAGCACATAACGGCGTTGCCCTTGCGCTTAATTTTATGTATGGTAATATCTGTAATCACCGTATCAAGATATGCAAGCACATCGTTTCTTGATACTTTGGAAATATTAGCGGCATAGAAGAATTCATTTTTCTTTTCAGCGCATATATCAAAATCAAATTCACTGATTTCGGTATTCTGTGTAATACTATAACCGTTATGCTTAAATTCATCAGTAAGATGATTTATAAAATCACGCTCATTATTTGCAGTCACAGAAGTATAGTAATAAGCATAATCATCTATCTCTTTTTCGGTTCTTTCAAGAAAAGAATTGCTTTTGCCGTATCTGCTGTAGTACAGAAAAATGATACAAAGCGCAAGCAAAGCAAACACCTGACTGGCATAATTCAAAATCACAAACAACTGATTACTGTAATTCTGTACGGTAGGCGTAATGCCGATAAAAATAAGGATATAAGCAACTGTAAATCCGATCAAGCCTTTCATTATTTTAAATAGGCGTTTCTGTTTTTTTCTGAATTCTCTCATTTTATCATTTCCATAAATTCATTTTCATTAATTATCTGTATTCCGAGTGCATTTGCTTTATCGAGTTTGCTTCCTGCCTCTTCTCCTGCAAGCACATAAGTTGTTTTTTTAGATACACTTGAAGAAGTTTTACCGCCGAAAGACTCAATAATTGCAGACGCCTCTGAGCGTTTCAGGGTAGGCAGAGTGCCCGTTAAAACAAACGTCATACCCTTAAACCGTTCATCTTCAACAACCGAAAGCGAATTCATATTCACGCCGCTTGATTTAAGGCTTTCAATTAATTCCTTCGTTTTTTCATTGCCGAAATAATCAGCAACACTTTCAGCCATTACCAAACCGAAGCCGTCAATTTCTAAAATATCATCAACCGATGCAGTCATTATGGCGTCAATGTTTTTAAAATGATCTGACAGTATTTTTCCTGCTTTTGCACCGATATGTCTTATTCCGAGTGCAAAAATCAACTTTGACAAATCATTCTCTTTTGACTTTTCGATTGAAGCAATAATATTATTTATACTTTTTTCTTTAAATCCCTCTAAATTTTCCGATGCAATTTTATCATAAGTCAAAGAATAAATATCCTCGGTTTTTTCAATAAGATGATTATCAGAGAAGGTTTCAAGTATTGCAGGACCGAGTCCCTCAATATCCATCGCATCACGGCTGCAGAAATGAATAAGATTGCGCAGCAACTGAGCAGGACAGTCCGAATTTATACATCGTATTGCCGCCTCGCCGTCTTCTCTTATAACCTTACTGCCGCAACTTGGGCAGATTTCGGGGTAAACAAAAGTATCATTGCCGCCTTTTTCATTCACACAACGAACCTCGGGAATAATATCACCTGCTTTGCGCACGGTTACAATATCGCCGATTGCAATGCCTTTTTCGTTTATAAAATCTTGATTATGAAGTGTTGCACGCGACACGGTTGTGCCTGCAAGGTGAACAGGCTCCAACACTGCCGTAGGCGTAAGAACACCTGTTCTGCCGACAGCGATTTCAATGTCAATCAGTTTCGTCTGCTTTTCTTCAGGAGGATATTTAAAGGCAACCGCCCATTTAGGGAACTTAGCGGTAGAGCCGAGCTCACTGCGAATCGCAAAATCGTCAACCTTAATTACCGCGCCGTCAATATCAAATTCAAGATCTCCGCGCTTTTCTCCGATTTTGTAAATCTGTTTTATAGCGTCACTGATATTATCAACAAGTGTATAATCCGGCACCGTATTGAAACCGAGCGTTTTAAGATAATCAAGGCTTTCTTTATGAGAATTTAAAGTAACGCCGTCAATCTGCTGAATGTTAAAAACAAAAATATCAAGTCCCCTTGAAGCGGTAACCTTACTGTCTTTTTGTCTTAATGAACCCGCAGCAGCGTTCCTTGGATTTTTAAAAGGTGTTTCACCGTTAAGCAACTGACGGTCTACAACTCTTTCAAAACTCTTTTTCGGCATATAAACTTCGCCGCGAACTTCAAGATAAGGAACTGTCTCGTTAAGTTTAAGCGGAATATTGTGAATAACACGCAGATTGCCGCTGACATCTTCACCAACATCGCCGTCACCTCTTGTCGAGCCACGGACAAAAAGACCGTTTTTATATTCAAGGCTTACGGAAAGGCCGTCAATTTTAGGCTCAACACAGTATTTTGGCTTAAAGCCTGAATCATTTACTCTTTTTTCAAAATCAAATAATTCATCTTTTGAAAAAGCGTCCTGCAAAGATTCCATTCTAACGGTATGAATTACACTTTCAAAAGTATTATCAGCCTTGCCTCCTACTCTTTTTGTAGGCGAATCAACACTGTCATACTGCGGATATTTTTCTTCAAGAGCCTTTAAATCACGCATCATCATATCATACTCATAATCCTCTATTTCAGGGGAATCATCATTATAATATCTGTTGCTGTGATACTGCAGTGTTTTCCTTAAATCATTTATTTTTTTTTCAATCTCAGACATACTACCACCAATAATTTTAATTCATTATAGTTTATCACATATATTGTAATTAATCAATTAAATAAGATTACAAAAGTATTAAATTTATTTCTGATAAAGAAAAAAGCAGGCGCTGAAAAACGCCTGCAATACAGTTTATTTTGTAAACTTGTGGAAAACCTTTTTACCTTTTCTTAAAATAACTTCACTGTCAAAATCCGATGCAGAAAGAGTCATATTCACATCGGTAACCTTTTCATCATTAACGGCTACGCCTCCCTGCTGAATAAGACGTCTGCCCTCGCCCTTTGATTTAGCAATACCCGATTTAATCATCATATCAAGAACCGAAACAACGCCGTCTGTAAAATCGTCATCTGTAAGCGTTGTTGAAGGCATATTTGAATTATCAGCACCGCCTGCAAAAAGAGCCTTTGCCGCAGTCTGTGCCTTCACTGCCTCTTCCTCATCATGAACCAGTTTTGTAAGTTCAAAAGCAAGAACTTCTTTAGCCTTATTAATCTCTGCGCCTTCAAGTTTTTCATACTTTGCAATTTCTTCAATCGGAAGGAATGTAAGCAGTTTCATACATTTGATAACATCGGCATCATCAACATTACGCCAGTACTGATAAAATTCATACGGTGATGTTTTTTCAGGGTCAAGCCACACTGCACCCTTTTCTGTTTTACCCATCTTCTTGCCCTCTGAATTGGTAAGAAGGGTAATCGTCATAGCGTCAGCCTCACCGCCGAGTTTTCTTCTGACAAGTTCCATACCGCCAATCATATTTGACCACTGATCATCGCCGCCGAACTGAAGATTACAGCCGTATTTCTGATACAGAGTATAGAAATCATAACTCTGCATAATCATATAGTTAAATTCAAGGAAAGAAAGTCCCCGCTCCATTCTCTGCTTATAGCATTCAAAAGAAAGCATACGGTTAACAGAAAAACAAGCACCAACTTCTCTCAAAACATCAATATAATTAAGGTCAAGCAGCCAATCGGCATTATTAACCATCAATGCCTTGCCTTCTGAAAAATCAATGAATTTAGACATCTGCTTTTTAAAACAGGCACAATTATGTTCAATCGTTTCTTTTGTCATCATTTTACGCATATCGGTTTTACCGCTCGGGTCACCGATCATACCTGTACCGCCGCCGATAAGGGCGATGGGCTTATTGCCTGCCTCCTGCAGTCTTTTCATTAGTGTTAAAGCCATAAAGTGACCGACATGAAGCGAATCGGCAGTCGGATCGAAACCGATATAAAACACTGCCTTACCATTATTAATCAAATCACGCACTCTTGCCTCATCAGTAATCTGGGCAATAAGACCGCGCTGCTGTAATTCTTCATATACTCCCATTTATATATCCTCCAAATAAATTAATTTTGATTATTGTAAAACTTATAAACAAGTACCGTTTTTAACTTTTTGTTCAATATTCGTTCCCATTATTATTCCTCTGAAAGCAACAATTCCTCAGCACTTTTAAGCAAAGTATCCGTTATTTCAAGACCGCCCATAATCCGGGCAAGTTCTTTCTTTCTGCCGTCAAAATCAAGTGCGTTCACACTTGTATAAGTTCTGTTGTTATTTACAGATTTTTTAATAAGATAATGTTCATTTGCCACTGATGCAATCTGCGCAGAATGCGTTACACATATAACCTGTGCATTATTCGAAACGGATTTTAACCGCAAGCCGATTTTTCTGCTTGCTCTGCCGGAAACACCTGTATCAATTTCATCAAAAATTAAAGTTCCGATTGTGTCATTATAGGCTATTATACTTTTAATTGCAAGCATAATTCGTGAAAGTTCACCGCCCGAGGCAATTTTTGCAAGCGGTTTTGCAGATTCACCCGCATTTGTTGCAATTAAAAATTCAATTTTATCATAACCGTTTGAAGTCAGATTGCCTTTATCAAAATGAACCTCAAACGAAATCTTGGGCATATCAAGAAATTCAAGTTGTTCCTTTACCGCTTTTTCAAATTCTTTAGCAGTTTTCTTTCTCTCTTCGGAAAGTTTGTCAGCAAGTTCAACTGCTTTTTCAAAATACTCATCATACTGTGCCGTTAAAATTTCAAGTTCCTCGTCATTATATAAAATTGAGTTTCTCTTCTTTTCGGCGTTATTGAGAAATGCAAGCATTTCCTCTTCGGTATTGCCATATTTTAAACTTAATCTATACAATAAATCAAGCCGTTCTTCAACTTTCTCTCGTTCTCTTTCATCAAATTCAAGTTGTGATAACTGAATTGAAATCAAATCTTTAATTTCTTCAAGATTATCAGCCATATCATACAATCTGACTGATATATTTTCAAGTTCTGAATTATTATTTACTTCCGATACTTCTTTTGCACCTAAACCGATAAGTGAAACTGCGCCCTGATTTTCATCATCACCGTTAAGAAAATACAATGTATTATTCAGCGCATTTAAAATATTTTCACTGTTTTCTATAATCGCTTTTTTCTTTAATAATTCTGCACGTTCACCGACTGTTATTTCAGCGTCACTGAGTTCTTTAATCTGATAATCAAGCAGTTCAAGTTCTTTATCCTTACTCTCCTCATCAACAGTAACTGCTTTAAGTTTTCGTCTGACGGTAATGAGACTGTGAAAACACTTTTTATAACTTTGTAGGATACTTTTGTCGCTGCACATCATATCAATAAATTCAAAATGCTTATCAGGGTTTAAAAGTGCCTGACTGTCGTGCTGACCGTGAATGTTGACAAGTAACTGACCGACCTCTTTGAGCATAGAAACAGTAACGGAGTTGCCGTTAATTTTGCAGACAGATTTACCATTTGCAGTAATCTTTCTTGTAACAAGCACACCGTCTTCGGCATCGGCATCAAAACCGAATGATTTAATTTTATCAATAACATTATCTGCAGCATTATCAAAAAAGGCGGAAACAAAAGCATAATCTGCACCGTTTCTGACAAGTTCACGTGATGTTCTTTCGCCGAGAATAGCATTTATAGAGTCTACAACAATAGATTTGCCGGCTCCCGTTTCACCCGTGAGAACATTAAGTCCTTCACTGAATTCAATTTCTGCTTTTTCAATAACTGCAATGTTTTCTATATTAAGAGTTTTCAGCATTTATTGATTTCTCCAGATTAAGAGTAAAGTTTTTTGCAGATTCTTCTGTTTTACATAATACAAAAATGGTATCATCGCCTGCAATAGTGCCGACAACACCGCTCCACTGCATCGAGTCTATTGCCGCACAGGCTGCATTTGCAGTACCTGAAAAGCATTTAACACAAACTGTATTAAGTGCATAATCAACACTGATTATTGATTCGCTGAAAATGGATATAAATCTGCCCGCCATATTGTCATTATAATTTTTCTTGCCCGCAGAATAAATATATCTACCCGATTCTGACTGTTCCTTTACAAGCCTTAATTCACGAATATCTCTTGAAATAGTAGCCTGTGTCACCTCAAAGCCTGCATCACGGAGTTTAGACTGAAGTTCTTCCTGTGTTTCAATCTCAAAATTGTTTATTATTTCCAGAATTTTTGCTTTTCTTTTTCTCTTCACACTAAACTCTCCTTTCAATAATCTTCTTTTTCAATATTTCATAAAAATTATCAGGTTTAATTTTTACAAGTTTTGCCGTGTATTCGGAAAGTGAAAGAACAACCTTTGTGCTCGGAGTAATTTCAACCGGTTCTTCACCGTCACAGGTAAGAACAGCGCTGTTATTCAAATCACTCGAAACAGTAACAAAAAGTTCATTTTTACTGTTTACGACCGTGCTTCTGTCCACCAGGGAATGAGGGCATATTGATGTTACAACAAAGCAGTTCAAATCAGGACTGAGCACAGGTCCGCCTGCAGCAAGCGAATAGGCTGTAGAACCAGTAGGCGTTGAAATAATTACACCGTCGGCACGAACATTCATAAGTTCTCTGCCCTCGGTTGCAATATTAAAATTAATCAGCCTTGAAAAATCGCCTCTTGTAATAACAGCATCATTAAGACAATGAAATGTTTTTATGCTGTTATCATCATAAATAACATCAGCCTTAAGCATTATTCTGTTTTCAAACTGATAACGACCGTCGGCAACATCTTTCAAAAGTTCAATTTCATTCTTTTCAATACCACTTAAAAAGCCAAGTGTACCGCCGTTAATGCCGAGTGTAGGCTTATTGAACATAGCCGCTTTTTTGGCAACTCTTACCGTTGTACCATCACCGCCGATTGCAACAACCATATCGCAGGCTTCAAACATTTCATCAGTCTCGGCATAAATAGAATTACTTCCGATAGTAAGATTTTCATATTCCTTCTGAAAATAAAACTTACTGTCAGAATTTTCAAAAAGTTTTAATATTTCCTTTGCAATTTCAAATGGCTTCGCCAAATTCAAGCCACCGAATACAGAAAAAATCATATTATTTCTCCGCTTATTTTACATCAAGTTCCATATGTGATTTATTGACTAATTCATCAGCATTTACGCAGTCTGCAACAACAGGTTCATTACTTTTTTCAAGATAAATAAGATACTCAATATTACCCTCGGGTCCTTTAATCGGTGAAAACTGCAGTCCGCAAACCGAAAAACCGTTCTCAAGCGCCATTTTTATAACATTATTTACCACTTCGAGATGAACGCTTTTATCACGCACTACACCTTTTTTGCCCACCTTTTCCTTACCCGCCTCAAACTGGGGCTTGATAAGACACACGGCAGTACCGTTTTCTGCAAGAAGTTTGTTAAGATTCGGCAAAATATGTTTCAGTGAAATAAAAGAAACATCAACAGATGAAAAGTCAATTTTGTCTTTAATAATTTCTTCGTCAGCGTATCTGAAATTGGTTCTTTCAAGATTGACAACACGCTCATCACACCTTAATTTCCACGCAAGCTGACCGTAACCGACATCAACAGAATAAACTTTAACAGCACCGTTCTGCAGCATACAATCGGTAAAGCCTCCGGTAGATGCGCCGACATCCATACAGATTTTTCCTTTAAGAGTTATCGGAAATTCCTGCATAGCCTTTTCAAGTTTAAGACCGCCTCGGCTGACATATTTTAAAGTATTGCCACGCACCTCGAGTACATCATCTTCTTTAATCTCAGTGCCTGCCTTATCAACCTTTTGATTATTTACATAAACAAGGCCTGCCATAATAATTGCCTTAGCCTTTTCTCTGCTTGGTGCGAAACCTTTTTCAAAAACAGCAACATCAAGCCTGATTTTCTTTGCCATTTGAAACCTCTTTAATTATTGATTCTTTATCAAGTCCGTACATTAAAAACTGCCTTGCAACAGAAGCCTGCTTAACAAATTCATCATCAATTGCAATATGCTTATACTGTGCATTAATACCGCTTTCTTCAAGCAAAAGTGCAAATGCCTCACCGACGCCGCCTGATTTAATTCCTTCTTCAAAAAAATAAATTCTTTTGGCATTTCTAAGATATTCGGCAACTTCGGGACTGAGCGGTTTGATTTTATTGAGTTTAATTGCAAAACAATTCTCAAGTTCACTTAAAGCATTATAACAGTTTACAAACTCTCTGCCGTATGAAACAAGACAAATATCCGACTCCTTATTACCGAATACATCAAAATCTTTTTTTGTATATTTATAATCCGCATCAAATTTCGGAGCACTCCCTCTCGGATAACGGATAGCAGCAGCGCCTTTATCATGATATATTGCGTTACCAAACATAAGGGCAAGTTCATCATAACCTGCCGGGGCATATATTGTTAAATTCGGAACTGAATTCAAAAAAGCAGTATCAAAAACGCCCTGATGTGACTCACCGTCTTCACCTACAAAACCCGCACGGTCAATTCCGAAAATAACTTTTAAATTCTGCATTGCAACATCGTGTATCAACTGGTCGTAAGAACGCTGCAAAAATGTGGAATAAACAGCAAAAACAGGTACCATACCGTTTCTTGCAAGACCGCTTGAAAATGTAACAGCGTGTTGTTCGGCAATACCGACATCAAAAAATCTTTTGGGATATTTTTTTGCAAATTCAGTCAGTCCCGTACCCTCCGCCATAGCGGCGGTAACGCAGCAAATTCTGCTGTCCTTTTCCGCAAGGTCACACATCACTTTACCGAAATGAGAAGAAAAATTGGCACCGGACAGCAACGGTTCGCCCGTATCAATATTGAACTTGCCGATTCCGTGAAACTGTGTCGGATTCTTTTCCGCAAAATTATAACCTTTGCCTTTAACTGTATTAATATGTATAATAACCGAATGATTGTGTGCTTTTGCAGCATTCAGAACCGTTACCAGACTTTCAATATCATGACCGTCAATCGGTCCGTAATACCGAAATCCCATATCCTCAAAGAAAGTTGAGTGATAAACGCGTTTTCTTATTTTGGAGTTCAGTGTGGTAATTGCTCTGTTTATCTGATTACCCAATTTCGGAAATTTTGAAAGAGCACGACGCACTTTCGATTTAAAGGTGAAATAACGTGGTGATGTTCTGACCGTTGTGAGATGCTTTGACATTGCGCCGACATTCTGACTGATAGACATATTATTATCATTAAGAATTACTATCAGATTGCTGTTTTCATTGCCGCTGTTATTGAGCGCCTCATAAGCAAGACCGCCTGTCAGCGCACCGTCCCCGAGAACGGCTATTACCTTACCTTTTTCGCCTTTAATCTGTTTTGCTTTGGCAAGACCGATTGCCTGAGAAACAGACACGCTTGAATGACCGCTTGAAAAAATATCGTGCTCACTCTCGACAGGTCGGGTAAAGCCGCTGATACCGCCCTCCGTGCGCAGTGTTGAAAAATCATTTTTTCGTCCCGTAAGAATTTTATGTGTATAGCACTGATGACCGACGTCAAATACAATCTGATCCTGCGGACTGTTAAACACCTTATGCAAAGCAACAGTAAGTTCTACAACCCCGAGATTAGATGCCAGATGACCGCCTGTTTTTGAAACGGTTTCCACCAGCATTTTTCTTATTTCATCACAAAGTTCATTCAATTCATCTATATTTAAATCCTTAATATCTTTCGGGGAATTAACCCAATCAATAATAGGCAATTATATCAACTCTTTTCAAAATACATAGACCTGAAAACTATTTATTTCTGTTTACAAGTTTCTTTGAAAGCATAACAAGAAATTCGTTGTTTTCAAAAACATCAAGCAAAGAAACTGCATTTGCAGTAAGATTTACAACATCCTGCTGTGCTTTTTCCAAACCTACAAGCGTTACATACGTAGTTTTATTATTGTCAGCATCTGAACCGACAGGCTTACCCAAAACTTCACTGTCACCGACAACATCAAGAATATCGTCTTTAATCTGAAATGCAACACCGAGCGTGTAAGCAAATTTTGATGCATTTGCCATCTGCTTTTCGGTTGCACCGCCTGCAATACAGCCCATAAGGCAGGAAGCAGAAATCAGTGCACCGGTTTTCAGTTTGTGAACGGATAGAATCTGACTTAAAGACGGATTTATTTTTTCATATTTAAGGTCAATTACCTGACCGCCGATCATACCGCAGGCACCACTGTTCTGCGCAAGAAGACTTACGGCATTATTCTTTTTATAATCTGACAACTCGCTTTCGGTAATTATCTGAAAGGCATGTGTTAAAAGTGCATCGCCTGCAAGCAGTGCAGTATCCTCGCTGAATTTTTTATGACAACTCGGTTTACCGCGCCTGAAATCATCATTATCCATACAGGGCAAATCATCGTGAATAAGACTGTATGTGTGAATATATTCAAGTGCACACGCAAAGGGCAGAGCCTCTCTTTTATCAAGTCCGAGTGCTTTGGCAAATTCAAGGCAAAACACGGGTCTTAATCTTTTGCCGCCGTTTGCAAGGCTGTATTTCATAGCCTCGACAACTTCATCCTGTCCGTCATTACAAAC
The DNA here is from genome assembly GCA_014465955.1 of Eubacterium sp. GTDB lineage: Bacteria > Bacillota > Clostridia > Oscillospirales > Acutalibacteraceae > Eubacterium_R. The sequence goes on from JACTVT010000004.1 coordinate 65,947, forward strand.
AGGAAGATAATCAATTATTGCCCTGTCAATCAATGACACATCATCTTTAAGAATATCATTAAACTCAAATTCAGTCATAATCATCAATCCTTATTTATTTCAGTAATCTTTTGTTTTGCCTCTGTAAGTTTTTTATTACAAAGTTCCGAAAGTTTAATTCCTTCTTCATAAAGTTTTATACTTTCATCAAGTGTTGATTCATTTTTTTCAAGTAAATTTACGATTTCTTCAAGTCTTTTTACTGCCTGTTCATATGTTAATTCTTCAGCCATTTTCAGTTACCTCTAATACTTTGCAAACGGCATTTCCGCCATTCATTTTAACATCAAGGCAATCATTTGCCTTAACCTCATTTATATTCTTAACGACTCTGCCGTTTTTTTCACATATGGAATACCCTCTTGCAAGAACTGCAAGCGGACTTAAAGCACTCAGTTTTTCAACAAGAACTGCAAATGTATTGCCTTTGGTTTCCAACGAATATTGATATTCATCATTCATTCTGTCCATAAGAACCGAAACATTGTCTTCAAACGTTTTAATCACTTCGCTGTAATCCGCAAGAACATAAGATGAAGATAATTCATCAAGCCTGATGCTTTCGTCGTTAATCTTGGAATTAACCGAATAATCAAGTTGTTTTTTGAGCCCGTCAACATAGTTGATTAAAGACAGAATATCGGGACACACAAGTTCTGCCGCAGCGCTCGGTGTCGGCGCTCTTAAATCGGCAACAAAGTCACAGATTGTATAATCCGTTTCGTGACCGACTGCAGATACTACAGGCGTTTTGCAGGCAATCACCGCTCTTGCAACCTCTTCTGTATTAAACGCCCACAAATCTTCAATAGAGCCTCCGCCCCTGCCGACGATTATAACATCAACATCGCCCATACTGTCAAGAAATTCAATGGATTTAACAATATCCGCCGATGCAAACGCACCCTGAACAATGGTGGGCACTATCACAAGTTCAGCAAGCGGATAACGCCTTTTTGTAATATTTTTTATATCTTCAACAGCCGCACCGATATTTGAAGTTGCCACGCCGATTTTTTTAGGATAAAGCGGCAAAGACTTTTTTACCTCATCACTGCAAACGCCCTCGCTGAAAAGTTTCATTTTTAACTGTTCAAAAGCAAGATTCAATGCACCGAGTCCGTCAGGCTGCAAATCCTCGGCATAAATCTGATATTCACCGTTTTTTTCATAAACTGCCAGCCTGCCCCTGCAAATAACCTTCATACCGTTTTCAGGCTTAAAACGAAGTTTAGCCGCATATGAAGAAAACATTACTGCCTTGATCTGCGACTTTTCGTCTTTTAATGTAAAATACATATGTCCTGAGCGATAGTAATGAGTAAAATTGGATATTTCACCGCTGACATAAATATTTCTTAACGGCTGACAATCCTCAATAAGCATTTTAACAAGTTCATTGAGTTTGGAAACTGATATTACATTCATTTTGATTTCAAATACGCATAAATTGCAACGCCTGCAGCATTATCAGAACTGAACTGCGGCTCAGCAAAATAAGCGCCGTATTTTTCCTTTATAACTTTTTGCAGCATAGAATTGCCTGAAACACCGCCAGAAAAAACAACAGGCATACTGCCGTATTCCTCAATAATTTTTTCAAGCATCACATCTGCAGCTTTAACTATGCTTGATATTACAAATTTTGCAATATCCTTATATTCTTCACCGTCTTTAAGCATTTTGCCGGCCTTGTTTTCAATTCCCGAAAATGAGCAGTCAAGACCTTTAAAAGACGGTTTGATTTTAAAAACTGCCGAACTCTTACACGCAAGTCTGTCCAATTCTTTACCGCACGGGAACTGCATACCGAGCATAACGCCTGTTCTGTCTATTGCCTGCCCTGCTTTCAAATCAGAACTTTGTGCTATAATCTCTGCTTTAATAATTTCATCATCGTCAGGTCTGACGAGCAAAGCCTCGGTTGTTCCGCCCGAAAGATGAAAAGCAATAAAATTTTCATTAATCAAATCAAGCCGTCCTGCACTGTAGAGTGCAGAAAGAATATGACCCACCTGGTGTGATGTTTTGTGAATCGGACTTGATGTAAAAGCCGAAACGGCATTAGCGGTATTTTCACCGACAAGAAAGCACGGCATATAACTGCCCTGTGCGTTTCTCGGTTTATTACTTACCCCGACTGCTTTGATGTTTATATTATCCAAATCAAGGCTGTTGATTAACTCAGGCATATTAACGGTATGCTGAAAAACAGCGTCACTCTGCCTGAGTCCTCTCTCGCCCTGTTTAACAGTGAGAAGTTTTTTTCGCTGAATTATATTTTCACCGTCAAACAATGCAACCGAAGTTGTATAATTACTCGTATCAAAACCTGCAAACATTATCTGCTCCTTGAAAAACTGCCGAGTATGCCGTTTACGAATTTTGAATCTTCTGCGCCCGAATACTTTTTGGCAAGTTCAACTGCCTCGTTGATTACAACGCTTTCAGGCACATTTTCACAGTTCATCATTTCATACAGTGCAAGACGCAATATAGCAAGATTTACTTTTGATATTCTCGTCAGAGTCCAGCCTTTCAAATATTTTTCAACAATGCTGTCAAGTTCATTTTTTTGTGATACTGCACCCTCAAAAAGTATTTTGCCGTATTCAGATAACACATCAATATTTTCACTGTAAATTTCTTCAAGATCAAGAGCAGGCTTGTCCTTAAAAAATTCACTTTCGTAAAGCAGAACAAACGCCTGCTCCCTCATTTCGCTACGATTCATATATCCTCCAAAAAAACACGGCTGAAAATAGAAATACTTTCAGCCGAATTTTAATTACTGTTCTTCACTTTCACAAGGTTCGGCAGAGTCCTTCACAGGCTCTTCATTTTCAACTGATGCAATAATTACATTTACTTTAGAAACAAGGCGTCCGGTCATATTCTGAACTGCCTCTTTAACAACCTTCTGAACCTTTTCGGCAACAGGCTGAATTTTTGCATTTATCGCAATGTTGATGTAAACAAAAATCTTAATTTCGTCTCCGTCAAGTGTTACACGCACAGGACTCATAACCTTTAAACTGCCGCTTTTAATTGTCGTCACAACATCAGCAGGTTTATTTGAAAAACCTGTTACGCCGTCAACATCTTTGGTGGCATTAATAACGATTGAGGAAATTGCTTCCTCGGATATTACAAGGCTGCCTTTAGCCGTCTGCTTTGAAATTTCCATAGTTACAGCTCCTTTGTTTTACTATTCTACCATAAAATAATAAAATATACAAGATTAATTTGACTGTATTATGGTAACATTTTCAAAGCCGCAGGATAACTGTTCTGTCGCAATCTCTTTTATCTGAAGAATTATATCATCAGTTAACTCAGCAACATCAACAATGACGTCAACTCTTGTGCCCTCTGTATCCACAACGGCAATACAATTCTGAACGCCTTTTGCACACACAAGCGTTTCTATTTTATTTTCTATTTCAATATGAGATGAAAGTTTTGCAATACTCTCAGATGCAACCTTTCTTGCCTCATCATCTTCGGAAGTTGAATTTACAACCTGCTGCAGTTCTTCAAGTGCCGAATCATGCGCTTTCTGCCTGTCAACTCTTGCGGAGGAAAAATAATCACTTTCCGCCTCGGTAGTAACCTCTGTAGGCGCATCAACAAATGTTGCCTCTCCGAGTGTTTTATTTGACGCCGCTATCGTACTGATTTTTGATGAAATATCGCTGTTTTCCCAATACCAATTTCCGCCCAAGCCTACTGCAAGCAAAAGTACAAATACCGAAATAGCGGTTTTAGTTTTTCTGCTTTTCTTCTTTTTAATCTGATCCTCGGTTAAAAGACCTTTAACTTTCACTGTATTTTCTGTCTCAAGCTGATCAAGTTCTTTATTTTCTTCCATTATTATCACCCTTTGAATTTAATTTTGTAACAGATATTCTGTTTGATGAAATATTAAATAATGCCGAAACACATTTAATTACCTTTTCTTTAACGGCAATATTATCACCACCCGAGCATACTATTGCCACACCCTCAATATCAGGGAAATTTTCTTTCAGCAAAATCGGCGAATCACCATTTTCACTGTCATATATTACATACTCATCACTGCTTGATTTAGAATTATCACTGCTTGAAGAATCACTGTTTTTTGCATAAACGCTCTCGCTTGTATTGCGCAGAGTAATCATTACCCTGCATTCGCCTACACCGTCAATACTTGAAAGCAGTTCGGTGAGTTCGGCATTAAGACTGTTCACATAAGACGCATAATCCATATCAGGGTTTTTGTCTTTTTTGCTTTCTCCCGACCCGAGATTTACTTCCGACAGCAGAATAAGCAGAATGCCGATAACGCCGACGGCAATGATAATTTTATTTTTGTTTTTTGAATTAACAAATCCTGAAAGTTTTTCTTTAAATTTATTCACCTATGTATTTCACTTCCGCAACCATTCCGAGTTCACTTAACAAATAATCACTTATCTTATTTTTTGAAGTACCGTCGGGAACATAGACTGTTAAACTCTCGATTTCAATTTCATTGTTCTTAAAATCAATTTCAATTGAAACACTTGCATTAACGCCTATTTCTTTTAATTTACCGATTATAATTGCCTCTGTATTATTTTTTCCTGC
>JACTVT010000039.1 GCA_014465955.1 Eubacterium sp.
TTCTACCTTGGGTGTTCCTTTTTTGTGCTGTCTGCACAATTTGGGGCTGTTCAGAGGCCCTCCCTTACTTTTATTCATTTTTATGCGTTTGTTTCTACGGCATAAATGCCTGTTGTGTCTGTTGTAAGATTATCAACATACCATGTATGACCGATTTTAACAACATAAACAGTCTGATTTGTGATAACCGTGCCGTCTTCAAGCGCACACTGAACCTCAACCTGCTGAACTGCGGAAATATCATCGGCAGTAATACCGTAAGTTTCAAGTTTTGCAGAATCAAGTGCCGCCTTGTAAGTATCAACATCTTCAACTGCCTTATTGTCAACAACCGTTGTCGTTATCTTGTAATCTTCGCCGTAAAGCGTCTGATAAAGACCGATTGTCTTTTCCTGAATAACTGTTTTTTCATCAGGTGCAAGTTCTTCTTCGGTGCCTGTTAAAGAATTTCCGTAAACCTTAACATTTGCCTCAAGCGCCGTAAACATTACCTCGTCGCTCATATAATCGTCGCCGAAAATCTGCTTGCGTGTTTCAATCAGTTTATTGAAATATGTTTTATAAACCGTGTCATAATCATCCCAGCCACCGTTTTTCATCAGGTCGGCATATACGGGATACATTGCCTCTGCAAGCTGACCGGCAAGAGAACCGTCATCATTAAGAGTAGCATCGCCCTTGCGGCTGTCATCACTGAGACCGTTTTTCTTCATCTCATCTGTAACCTTATCACCGGGTGTGTAATCGGGATAAATAAGCGGATACATATACTGCTGACGGATAAAATCACCGTATTTTTCACTCTTTGATGCAAGTGTATATTTATAAGCATTATAGCCGTCACCGCTCTGTATAACAGAATCGGTGTAGTTTACTGCAACCCTGTCAGGGTAGAAAGCCATATACTTTGCTTTGAATGTAAATGTTGTAATGATTACGAGCACTGCGGTAACTGCAATAAAGGTTACAACAGCGTAAAGACCGTAATTAAACTTTTTGTTTTCCTTAGCCATTTCCACCCCTCCTTATGCAGTTTCTTCTGTCTCAGCGTCTGCCTTTGCACGGCGCTCTGCAAGTGCTGCTGTAATCATTTCCTTTTTCTTGCCTACATTGTCGTAGAAGAAAATCGGAACTGCCTGAAGCACAACAAATATTGCAGGAATAATTGTGTAAATCATAAGCATACGGTTAAGCGTAAAATCGCTCTGTGTCGCATATGCAACGTTCGGGTCCTGAGATACTGCATACTGTGACCATGTATAAAGAAGCCACGGACCGAGACCCTTTGTAAGTGCAGATGCAACCTTTGAGAACAGACCGTAGCCTGCATATGCAATACCATCCTGACGTTTGCCCGTTTTGTACTCTATTTCATCAACGCAGTCTGCAATCATAATGTTCGGCGTGGTATTTGTGTTGCCGTGCTGAAGTCCGCAGAAGAAGTTGATGATAAGGAACGGAATGATAAGCGTTTTATTGAATCCGATTGTGCTTGAAACAAGATAAAGAATTGCAAGTGATGTTGCACCGTAAATGCAGAACATAATAAATGTTTGCTTTGTGCTGAACTTTTTAAGAACGAAGTTTACAAGCAGAGTACCTACTGCCGTGCCGATACCCATAGGCAGAAGAAGCGCAAGTTTTAAATCCTTTGAGCCTAAAAGGTAAATTGCTATGTAAAGTGAAACCGTGCCGTAAACACCGCGGCCGCAGCCTGTAAGTTTGGTAAGCGATACCATAAGCAAGTTTTTGTTACCGAAAACAACCTTGAGCGAGTCTTTAATGCTTACCTTTTCCTGTGTAAACGGAACACGCTCTTTGTTGTTTGCAAAGAAAATCATTGTAAACAGGATAAGACCTACTGCGCATACTGCCGTTGAAATAACAAGGTCAAGACCCTGACCCTCTGCATTCTTGAACTGCTGCTCGCCCATAAGCGCCTTCATAATAAGACCTACTACAAGCACAACAACCATACCGCCCGACTGACCTACTGAACGCAGGAAGGATGCGATTGAAATAGCGGTTGAGCGCTCGCTCGGATTAGGTGAGCAAAGTGAGCCGAAGCAGTTTGAAGGGCTTTCAACTGCACATGATACAGCCGTGTAAAGACTGTAAACAATAAACATCCACACGATTGCCATAGTCTGACTGCTGACATTCGGTGCAACGAAAACAAGAAGCGAAACAACGGCAAGCGGAATAACACCAAAGCCTACCCACGGCTTAACCTTGCCGAATTTAGTTCTTGTGCGGTCAACAAGGTAGCCGATAACCAGTTCGCATACCGCACCGACAATACCTGCAACAAGAAATACCATTGAAATGGCGTTTGACATCGCAGCCGTGTCAAAGCCCTTGCCCTTGAATGCGAAGTCTGCAAAGAAAGTTGCCGTATAGTCAGGCATCCAGCCCGTCAGAAGAGCAACGCCGAATAAACCGATACCAAAGGTAACAATCTCAGAAGGCTTCATGTACTTTTTTAGCTGTTCTTTTACTTCAGCCATAAAAAGACCTCTTTTCTGAATAAAATTTTCAGTCTATTCTATCAAATTTTTAGGCAAAGTGCAACACTTATTATAAATTATTTATTATTTTCATTATATAATATAGTGAACAGTCCCCCTTGTTAAAAGGGGAACGGCACGAAGTGCCAAGGGGGATTCTTTTGTAAATCCCTCCACCACCTACGGCGGTCCCCCGCTACGCCACCCTTTTGTCAACTGCGTTGACATTTCCCCTAACAGGGGAATCTTTCTTTAACAAGGGAGGCAAATAGAGAGGCTAATTAAGAAGTAAATCATATCCGACCCTTGCAATCTCTGCGGCGACGGCGTATAATATCTAATCGTATTTAATATTAAGGAGGATAAAATTATGAGTAAAATCAAAGTCGGTATTACAGGCTACGGCAACCTCGGCAAGGGCGTTGAATATGCACTTGAAAATGCCGAAGATATGGAACTTGTCGGAATTTTTTCACGCAGAAATCCTGACACGGTAAAGCCGCGCACAAATGTGCCTGTTTACGCGATGGATAAGATTGATGAAATGAAAAACGAAGTTGACGTTATGATTGTCTGCGGCGGCAGTGCCAACGATTTGCCTGTTCAGACTGCGCAGATTGCACAGTATTTTAATCTTGTTGACAGTTTTGACACACACGCAAAAATTCCTGAGCACTTTGCAAATGTTGACAAAATCAGTAAAGCAAGCGGAAAAATTAGCGTAATTTCAGCAGGCTGGGACCCGGGTATGTTTTCACTTAACCGCCTTTATTCACAGGCAATTCTGCCGAACGGCTCGGACTACACATTCTGGGGCAAGGGCGTAAGCCAGGGTCATTCCGACGCAATCAGAAGAATTGACGGTGTGCTTGATGCAAAGCAGTACACAATTCCTGTTGACAGTGCACTTGAAAAGGTTCGCAGCGGCGAACAGCCCGAACTCACCATCCGCCAGAAACACACAAGAGAATGCTTCGTAGTTGCCGCTGAGGGTGCAGATCTTGATTACATTGAAAATCAGATTAAAACAATGCCGAATTATTTTGCCGATTATGATACAACCGTTCATTTTATTGATATGGACGAATTCAAAGCAAATCATTCGGGAATTCCGCACGGCGGCGTTGTTTTCAGAACAGGTACAACCGGCGAAAACAATCAGCACAAGCATATTATTGAGTACAAGTTGACGCTCGATTCAAACCCTGAATTTACCGCAGGTGTGCTTGTTGCGTGCGCAAGAGCGGCTTACAGAATGAACGCAGAGGGTATGAGCGGCTGCAAAACCCTGTTTGATATTCCGCCTGCTTATCTTCACAGTATGAGCGCCGACGAACTGCGCAAAAATCTTTTATAATCTCATAAAAACGCAGGAATTTAATAATCCTGCGTTTTTTTACATCAACTTTGTTATTTTTTCCAAAATTTAGTATTTGATTTACGCTTTTCTATTGCAATATTGTCAAAAGTATGTTAAAGTTGTATCAAGCAATAAATTTACAAAACAAAAAATCAGTAAAATTTTTTGTTATTAAGGAGGAACTTATGGAAGTTGTTGCACAAAGAGTGTTTGAGCCGTTTTATATGTGGCTCGACATCGCATTTCTTGCACTGTTTATAGGAATGCTTATTTACAAAAAGAAATACACCACCGTCATCGTCGGCGTGCTTGCAGGAATTCTTTATCAGATTGTTGATTTCGGAATTTTCCATCTTGCAACAGGATCACGCCATCTGCTTATGAACGGCGTCGAGGGCACGGAAAGTCAGTTGTTCTGGGTGCTTATGTGGATGTCAATGAGTTACGGCTTCACCAACTTTGCGTGGATTTGGCTCTGGATTTCAAAAGATAAAAATCTGTTTGAATGGACAACGCTGATACTCGGCTGGTGGATTTGCTGCCCGTTGCTTACAAAAACCTTCGGTCCGCACGATTACACAATCACAATCTGGCGTGAAACAGGTGCTTACCACGGCTGGATGGCTCTGATTTTATTTGTCGGCTACGTGTTACTGTTCATCTGGAATATGTCTCGCAAAAAGAAAGACGAGCGTGTAAATATTCCGTGGCTGCTTATCATCGGCATACTTGTTCAGGCAGGCTGGGAAGTTGGTCTGTACCTCGGCGGTATCCGCTCCGCAAACCTCGGTGTAACGGGTATGAATGTATCTGCACTCTCACCGATGATTATTAATTCTCTGCTTGAAACAAATCTTGGTATGCCTTACATTTTCATCATATTCATCGCCGTTTCAAGAAGATTTACGGAATCTCTCAAAAAGAGAAAAACAAAACTTTCCTTTACCGAAAGAGTTGTTGAAAACAACCACGAAAAGGTTAAGGATTATGAAAACGTTTCCGAATTTTTAGCATAATTATTCAATAAAAAATATATTTTCGTAGGGGTCGATGCCATTATCGACCCTTTTTTATATTTAAAGATTGACGAAAAAATAAACTATATGTTATACTGAATAAAAATGTAATTAAATGGAGGTTCATTATGGAAAATAACAAAAGACCCGAAGAAATGGCACGCATTAATACCGCTGAACTTGCACAGGCATTTATTGATGAGCAGGTTGCTGAAATTCAGAAGCAGGTAGGTGATAAAAAGGTTCTTCTCGCACTTTCAGGCGGCGTGGATTCCTCTGTCGTTGCCGCACTTCTTATCAAAGCAATCGGCAGGCAACTCGTTTGCGTTCACGTAAATCACGGTCTTCTGCGTAAGGGCGAACCTGAGCAGGTAGTTGAAGTGTTCCGCAATCAGATGGACGCTAATCTCGTTTACGTTGACGCTGTTGACAGATTTTTGGATAAACTTGCAGGCGTTGCCGAACCTGAAAACAAGCGTAAAATCATCGGCGCAGAGTTCATTCGTGTGTTTGAAGAAGAGGCAAGAAAACAGGAGGGTATCGAGTTCCTCGCACAGGGCACAATCTATCCCGATATCATTGAAAGCGACGGCGTTAAAGCGCATCATAATGTCGGCGGACTTCCCGAAGATTTGCAGTTTGAGCTTGTCGAGCCGCTTAAATTTCTCTATAAAGACGAGGTTCGTGTAGTCGGCAAAGCGCTCGGTCTGCCTGACGGTATGGTTTACCGCCAGCCGTTCCCCGGCCCGGGTCTCGGCGTTCGCTGCCTCGGTGCAATCACAAGAGACAGATTGGAATGTGTGCGTGAATCCGACGCAATTCTCAGAGAAGAATTTGCAAAGAACGGACTCGAGGGCAAGGTTTGGCAGTATTTTACCGCTGTACCTGATTTCAGATCGGTCGGCGTTAAAGACGGCAAGCGTACCTTCGCTTATCCCGTTATCATCCGTGCAGTCAATACAACCGATGCCATGACCGCAACCGTTGAAAACATTCCGTTTGACCTCCTCCAGCATATCACAAACAGAATCACAACAGAGGTAGACGGTGTAAACCGTGTCCTCTATGACCTCACCCCCAAGCCCTCTGGCACAATCGAGTGGGAGTAACCGAATTAAATCAATACTAAAAAGTCCCCTGATGTATGTGTTATACATCGGGGGACTTATCATTTTTATTGAATGTTTTCAAATATTTCTAAAATTTTATCTACATCGTTAATATCTTTAAATTCTCTTGGATAATTATAACCTTTTCTGATTAACTTAAGAATTCTTTCGGTATATTTTTCAGCACTATATTTCTTTATATATAAAGCATAAGCCTTTGCATCATTTTCACCCGAACTGAAAAATCCTATGTCACAGTTTTTTACTTTTTCACATTGCCAGCAGCCATCAATGTTCTTACTTTTACAGCAAAAAACATTAGGACACATTTTATCATTAAATAAATTTGCATAAGAACAATTTGGATTACTGCTCTTGCAACCGTCGCATTCAGTAAAAAAGCAATATTCACAATGATTACCGCAATAACCGATTTCTTTAGTCATAACTATACCTCTAATCCATACAATTTGTAAGGATTATTTTTTAACTCTTGTTCATACAATCCAACAACATCCCATATATTGAAAAACATAGCCTTTGAGTCACCAATCAACACGTTTCTGATAACGCCTTTTTCATATGCCGTATCCTGAATTGTATACCAAGGCTTTGCCGGAAAAGTTCCTGCCTCAATAAGCCAATTATCAGGAGGATAAGTTTTGTTGATTTCATCACTTAACGGAAAGTAGTTTTTGATATCATCGGGCAGTAAATCCTCAACATAATGCATAGCGGTTAATTTATAAATATCAACACCAAGCATCAGCGCCTTACCGCCATTATGTATTAAATATTGCAATCCGTTTTTAACTTCATTTGCAGATTTACCCCATGCAGAAATGCGGAATATGCCATTATTTGTGATTGTATCAGGCAGGCGCCTGAAAGTATCTGCAATAACTCCCATTGCACTATGCTCGCAATTTTCTGGCAATATTCTGATTTTAGTTGTAATGCCAAGTGCTTTATCTCGTTCAGTTAACGACAATTCTTTGCTTAATCGCAAAGCAGGCATAAATATACTGCCATTCTCTCCGACAACATCTTTTAAAGCAGAAATAACAGTTTCAGCACCATCTTCAACATATCCCAGACTGCTCAATGAACTATGTACTTCTATTTCATCGCCTGATTTTAAACCTAAATTAAATAATCCATTTATTATATCTTGTTTATTGATATTCATATATTCTCCACTATTTATTGTCGGTTTGATTTGTTGCTGTATTAATTTTATGATATCATATGAATTTCAAAAAGTCCAATAAATAAGAAAATCAAAGAAAGGATAGCATAATTATTCGTCAAAGTATACAATTATCAGTATATAAATTTGTATAGGTATACGAAATGCGGTGGAAAATGTAAAATAATGTTGTAAAATGTCGAAGCGGGGAATATACTTGAAAAGTAAGAAAGTATACTGTATCGTTAATATTGTCGCTTGAGGAGAATCATATGAGGAAGGCAATTTTAAGTTTCATGGTTGCCGTTGCTCTTATGGCTCCTTTTTGTTGTTATGGGTACGAAAATTCGTGCATTGACACGCCTGAAATCTGGCTTGACAACGAAAATACTTTTTTGATTAATATTGAAGATAAACATCTTGACGGCTATCTTCAGTACTATATTGACAGTGATAGTCACACACTTTACGGGCACATCAGTCACAGCGGAAATGCTGACAGCAGTATGTCTGTTTTTGTTGGAATTGAGGGTGATTCCTTTAGCATAGAGTTTGATGAAAATGGTATTAATGACAACGATTTCGGTGCGGGATTAACTTATCAGAACAACAAAAATGAAGTCTATTTTGCGGTTGATTTCAAGAACAAGGATATACGCAATAATACAGATAAACTGCGTATAACAATTCGCATTAACGGCGTGGATTATCTTGTTTGCGAGCAGATTGCAATTGATATCAAAGACCCGATTAAAACAACGAAACCAAAAGAAACAACGACCAAACTGCAGAAAGAAAAAGTCGAAAAAGAAACCACAACGAAATCAATATCAAAAAGTTCATCAAAGAAAGAAACAACGACAAAATTCAAATACACGCTTGAAAAAACGGAAACAAGCGAAACAGTTACAGAACCAAATACTGAAAACATAACCGAACCGGTAATCATTACAAGCAGTTCAGACACAGACACTGCCGAGGCTCATTTGTCATCGACTGCAATTATACTGCTTGCGCTTGCAGTTTCGGCAATCACAGTCGGCACGGCTTTAATAATCCGCTCTCATATCAAGTCAAAAAAGTCTGATGACACTGAAGAAACCGCCGAAGATGATACACCTGAAAATGAAATAATTGAAGAAAACCCAACCGCCGACCATATGCGCAAAATCAATCTCGGCAAAGACCTCTCCGATTATGACCTCGACGATTTAGATGAATAAAACTGCCATCAAAAATTACTTGCAATATGGTTTTATCTATGATAAAATTAATTTGTTAAAAGCGGTCAACCGCACAGACCGTACTAAAAGTGCTAATCTCTTAACCTGCTAAACGAGTTAATAAACAGCAGCGTGTTTCCCCTGCACCAAAAGGGTTTTAAAAGAAAATATAGTGGTGCGACACTTAAAATACAGACGCAGGTATTTTAATATCTGCCTGTTGAGTTCAGGCAACAGACAAGACCTGAACAGTGCTTGCAGACATAGTGCTGTGTGGTGGCTGCACACCGGAAAAATCGCACATTAAGGGAGAGGGATTAAGGTACTGCGGTACGAAAATGCTCTCCCTTATAAATTTTATTATGATACTTGCAAAATAAAAATACATATGATATAATCCGGATGAAGGAAATTGTGTATTGTCATTGATGTACACACAAAAGCAAAACCCTTGAGTTGCCGCTCGAGGGTTTCTATCGTTTTAGTGAGCGAATACCTCAAGGCTCGGCTGTGCCGTTACTCTCTGTTGAGCCATTTGCATATGTAGTAAGCAGCTACACTTGCCAATACAGAGAGAAGGAAGGAAACTAAAATTGTCAATGTGTACATACTTCACTTCTGTCGGGAGTGCCATAGTTCGTTAAGTATAGCACGTCTTGTCGAATTTTGGCAAGTGTATATTTCAACAAAATATCTGTGAGTATATTTTGAGTATAAAATTGATACGCGATAGAAAATATAAACAAAAACCGTATTATTTATCTGCAGTATCCGCGTGATATCGTGAAAATAATATAAAAACATTTCACTTAAGTGGAGTGGGAATAAAAAATTTCACCCTGCTGATGGATAATCAGCGGGGTCTTTTCTTAAAAAATATTTTCTGATTTTTTTAAGGAATTCGGCACTGTTCAGTCGTATAATAATTGAAAGGGTCAGACGTGACCCGAATTCAGGAGGAAAATCTATGGATAATGGCGCCTGCAGCTACCGCCGTTTCCTTGATGGTGATGAAAGCGCTTTTAATGATATTATGGAGCAATTGTTTTGCAAACTTGTATTCTTCATTGACAGTTATGTGCACGACATTCACGCTGCCGAGGATATTGCAATTGATACCTTTTCGGACCTTATTGTTCATAAACATCGGTACAATTTCAAGGTAACGCTCAAGACTTATCTTTATATGATAGGCAGATCACGTGCACTCGATTATATTAAGCACCGCAAAATTATTAATTTTACGGAACTTAAGGAGGCGCAGAATCTGACTGATGACGGCAGAATTCTTGAAGAAAAGATACTTGCCGACGAACGCAAACGGATTATAAATTCTGCCATGTCAAAACTGCCTGACGATATGCGTGCGGCGGTTCATCTTGTATATTTTGAAGAAATGACTTATAAGGAAACTGCAAAGGTTATGAAGAAAAACATAAAGCAAATTGACAATCTTTTGTACCGTGCGAAAAAAGAACTCCGCAATATTCTCGGCGAGGAGGGTGAGTTGCTGTTATGAAAGAAATCAGCGAATATACGGCGGAGGTGTTTCGCCGCAGTGAAGAGCGAATCAAAGAGCGCAGGAAAAAACGCCGCCGAATTCTTGCGGTGTGTATTCCCTTTTGCCTGATGACGACGGTATGCTTTACTGCGATTATTCCGCAGATGATGACGAAAAACAATGATGTGCAGACAGACTGCGCAGGCACTTCACCGAACGACGGCAGCATTGCTTACGGCACGGCTTGCGATTTTGTTTTGATAGACATAAAAGGCGCAGGTGCAAACGAAAAGTATCAATCCTCCATCACCGATACTGCCGAAATAAGCAGCGCATTAGAGCAGATTAACGAAATTCTTCCTTATAACGCCTATTCGGGCGCTGAAAAAAGCGCAGACGGTAACGTAACCGAAGGTGTTCCCAAGAGCGAGCCGACAGGATATATTATAACCTTAACGGCTGACGACGGCACAACGCGGATTTTTACATTGAGAGATAATTGCCTTTATGATGCAAAAATGCGTGTTGAAATAACATTGTCGGATAAGCAGACGGCTGATTTAAAATCGTCTCTTAAGCTGACGGAATGAAAAAGGGGTGTGTGTTATGAAAAAATATCGCATAGGTTCCATTATAATATGCCTGCTTCTTGTATGTGCGGTTGCAATCAATTTTACGGGCTGCACGGCAAACGGGGGTCAGCCGGTAAATCTGACAGAAAATGTTGAGGCAAATGAAACTGAAGTGTTTGACGACATCGGCTCTCAGAATAAAGCATATACCGATTTTGCAGTGCGTTTATTCAGAGAGAGTGAGGAGAGCGGCAAAAACACATTGATTTCACCGTTTTCCGTTTTCTGTGCGCTTGCGATGACGGCAAACGGCGCCAAAGGAGAGACGCTTGAGCAGATGGAATCAGTGCTCGGTATGACTGCCGAAGAAATGAATCAGTATATTTACAGTTATATGAAAAATCTGCCGCAGGAGGAGAAATGCAAATTGAGCCTTGCCGATTCAATCTGGCTGAATGACGAAAACAACTTTTCGGTAAACAATGATTTTCTGCAAACGAATGCGGATTATTACGGCGCTGATATTTACACATCGCCGTTCAATGAAAAAACCTACGGTGCCATTAATAACTGGGTAAAGCAGAATACGGATGAAATGATTCCCGAAATTCTGGACGAAATTTCACCCGATGCGGTTATGTATCTTGTAAACGCCCTTGCGTTTGACGCTGAATGGGATGAAAATTACGAAAAGGATCGGGTAAGAGAAGAGATTTTTACAAAAGAGGACGGTACTGAGCAGAGCGCAGAATTTATGCACAGCTCCGAAGGCGCTTACCTGAAGGACAAAAACGCCGTCGGCTTTATGAAATATTACAGCGGATACAAATATGCCTTTGCCGCAATGCTTCCCGACGAGGGCACAAGCCTTTCCGATTATGTTAAATCTCTTAACGGAAAAACAATAAGCACTATGCTTGAGACAAAGCAGGACGAAACTGTTTTTGCATCCATTCCGAAATTTGAAACCGAATACAGCGTTCAGATGTCTGAAACGCTTAAAAAAATGGGTATGATAAATGCATTTGATATGAACGAGGCGGATTTCGGCAGGCTCGGAAGTTGTGACAGCGGAAAAATTTATATTTCACGTGTTCTTCACAAAACATTTATTACAGTCGGCGAAATGGGCACAAAGGCAGGCGCAGCATCAGCTGTAGAATTAAAATGCGGAAGTGCAATGGAGGATGAAATCAAAGAAATATACCTGAACAGACCGTTTGTGTATATGATTATAGACTGCGAAAACAACATTCCGCTGTTTATCGGCACTGTGACGGACATTGTTCAATAGTCAAATAATAACTGTAGGGGTCGATGTTTTCATCGATCCCTATAATTTTATTAAAATTGAAACAATTGCTGTTTTAGTTCTGCATTATTTTTTTGGATAGTCTGTCCGACCTTCTCTCATAGCACGTGAAATAATAGATGTTCCGCCGATACCGAAAATCGTTCCTACTGCCATAAAAAGCAGAAAAACAGGGGTAGCCAACGAAACTGCCGCAACCTGAAAGTCGTTGTGCGTTTGACCGATAAAGAATGTATCTGCAAGGTTATAAATTAGAACCATAAGCATTGCCGCCATTGCAGGCAATGCATTTTTGAAAACCGCTTTATGCACAGGTGCATTTTCAAAAATTTCCGCTGATTTGTTTTTTTCATAATTTCGCTCCATTCTGATAGCACGCTATCGTTATTTGCATAATCATACCCGCTGTTTTCAGCGGGTGATTATTATTTTAACATGTATTTGTTTAATAAGTAATCCTGTTGGTGTAAATTCAGACATTGTTTACACTCCTTTCCGAATAGTTATGATAGCATACTTTCAAACCAAAGTTAATAGCACGCTATTATAAATTGCAATACAGAAGTAAAATAAATTGTTCGTTGTTTTTCTTGTAATTCTGACAGATAGTGATATAATAAAGTCAGGAAAAGAAATTGCGGTGATTTTATGAATAAGGCGAAAACAGCGGCAGAGGAAACTGACTACCTTGAATGCGAAAAAAAATGGGTTTTTGACACACTGATTTTTGTGGCGGGCTTTTACGGCGCATTTACATATTCTATAAGAGGCGGCGTTTTTTGTAATGCGCAGACGGCAAACTTCGTTTTGTTTGCAATGGAAATCGGCAAGGGCTGTTTTAAGCAGGCAATGTACTATCTGATTCCGATGGGCGCTTACCTGCTCGGTGCAATTGTAAGCGAAATTCTGCCGAAGCCGATGAAAAAACTCGGGCTTATCAGGTGGGACACCTTTTTGATTATAATCGAAATGCTTGCCGTTGTGCTTTTGGGCTTTATACCCGAAAGTGCACCGTTTCAGATTTCGCAGGTTATTATAAATTTCATCTGCTCAATGCAGTACAACACCTTCCGTCAGGCGCAGGGTGTGCCGATGGCAACAACCTTTTGCACAAACCATATACGCCAGGTTGGCGTGTGGCTGACAAAAGCGGTGAAATATAAAGACAAAAAATACAGTAAAAGAATGCTTGATCATGTTTTGATGCTGCTGTGCTTTGTGCTCGGCGCAACGGTTTCAACATTTCTTTGCGGCAGACTGCTCGGCAAAGCAATATGGTTTGCGCTTATTCCGCTCGGAATTCTGCTTTTTGATTTGCTTTATGCCGATTTAAAAACAGAGCAGGGTATGCTTTACAGAAAGCCGAGAGGGCATTAACATTAAACAGATTATCCATTTTTAATGAGGAAAATTATGATAAAAAAACAGCGGGAAAGCGGTATAGAACTTTTAAAAATTATTTCAATGATTTTAATAGTTTTTGCTCATACTGCGCAGAATGCTTACAGATTAAAACTGCCCGAACT
Organism: Eubacterium sp.; assembly: GCA_014465955.1. Classification (GTDB taxonomy): domain Bacteria; phylum Bacillota; class Clostridia; order Oscillospirales; family Acutalibacteraceae; genus Eubacterium_R. The sequence goes on from JACTVT010000039.1 coordinate 13,316, forward strand.
TATGCTGGCTGAGGCAACACTGAGCAAACAAAAGTTCATTATGGCGTGGCTTATACATTTCGGCTCGCTCGGAAATTATTTGTTTATAATTTGCTCGGCGTGGTTTCTTATCGGCAGTAAAAAATCACAAAAGCAAAAAATATTACCGCTTGTTTTTGATTCGTTTTTAATTTCTGTTTTGTTTCTTGCCGGATACAGCATTGTTAGCCCCGGTATGGTTTCGCAAGTTGATATTACAAAATCATTTTTTCCGATTTTCAATGAAAATAACTGGTTTGTAACGGGGTATATACTGTTTTTGCTGATAATTCCGTATCTTAATAAAATTGTTGAAAATATCAGTCAGCGGCAGTTAATGAGAATCAGCATTGTTATGATATTACTGTACTGGATTTTCTGCTTTGCCAAGGTTCATTACTTTTTCACACGATTCTTTGTGTTTATCGGTTTGTTCTTCATTGTTGCATACATTAAAAAATATATGCCCGATTTTTGCAGCAGCACGGGCAAAAATTTAATTTGCCTTGCAGTCGGCGTGTTCGGATTTATATTATGGCTCGGCGGTACGGATATTCGTGGTCTGAATGACAGTGCCTACAGTCAAAAATTATTAATGTGGTGGACAGATTCAAACCCTTTCCATCTTCTGACTGCGATAGCGCTGTTTAATTTATTCAGAAAATTCAAATTTGTAAATAAGGGCATAAATTTAATATCGTCTCTTACATTATACATATATCTTATTCACGAAAATATGCTTTTCAGGCAGTATTCGGCACAGCCGATATGGAAAATGCTGATCGACAGGTTTTCCGTAAAGCACGTGTTGGCTGAAGAAATTTTGTTTGCAACGCTTCTGTTTACTGCGGCAGTGCTGCTTTCCCTGCTCTATAAATTCACCGTCGGCAGGTTTACGGGCTTTATTTCGGGTAAAATATATAACAGCGGCAGGGTGCGGAAAGCACTTAATAAATTTGAAACAAAAATAATCAATATAAAATGAAAAGAGGATGAAGCATTATGAAAAAATTATACAGAAGCAAGGAAGACAGGCAGATTTCGGGCGTATGCGGCGGCATTGCCAAATATTTTAATATTGACGCAACGATTATCAGACTTGTGTGGGTATTCATTTCACTTGCGTCGGCAAGTATTCCGGGCATTTTGATTTATTTTGTGTGCGCACTTATTATTCCCGAAGAGCCTGATTATTATGATGCAACGGGATATGATTACACAAACAGAGAGTAATCTGACAGAAAACAGTACGGTCTCAGCCGTGCAGGTTTATAATTTTTGTTGTAAAAATGAGCCGTACACTTTTTGTGTACGGCTCATAATTTTGATTTAACTGTTTTTTATCGGTTTATTTTGTTGTTCCGATATTAATATTTTTTAAGTCTGTCTTCATCAAAACTTTCAAGAAAATCATCATAATTGCCTGTGTAATCAACAATTTTGCCGTCGGCAATGTCGATAATTCTGTCGGCAATGGTCTGAATAAACTGGTGGTCGTGTGAGGTAAAGAGAACTGTTTCAGGGTAGCGGATAAGTCCGTTGTTGAGCGCCGTGATTGACTCAAGGTCAAGGTGGTTTGTAGGCTCGTCAAGCACAAGAACGTTAGCGCCGCTGAGCATCATTTTGCAAAGCATACATCTTACACGCTCACCGCCCGAAAGAACAGTTGCTTTTTTGAGTGCTTCGTCACCGCTGAAAAGCATTCTGCCGAGCCAGCCACGGATATCAGCCTCAAGCGTCTGTGTTGTGTACTGCCTGAGCCAGTCAACAAGACTGAGGTCAACGCCGTCAAAATATGCGCTGTTGTCACTCGGGAAGTAACTCTGACTTGTGGTAACGCCCCACTTGAATGTGCCCTCGTCAGGCTCCATTTCGCCCATAATAATTTTGAAAAGCGTTGTTTTTGCAACGGCGTCAGAGCCGACAAAAGCAACCTTTTCTCTCGGGTGAATTACGAATGAAACATCGTCAAGCACCTTTCTGTCGCCAATCGTTTTTGAAAGGTGTTCAACAAAAAGCAAATCGTTGCCGCATTCTCTGTCAGGCTTGAAATCAACATACGGAAAACGGCGTGACGAAACGGGCATATCAATCATTTCAAGTGCATCAAGTTGTTTTTTACGGCTTGTAGCCTGCTTTGATTTTGATGCATTAGCCGAGAAACGCTGAATAAATTCCTGAAGTTCCTTAATCTTCTGCTCGTTCTTTTTGTTCTGGTCACGCTGCTGACGCTGGCGCATCTGCGTGTATTCATACCAGAAATCGTAGTTGCCCACATACATCTGAATTTTACCGAAATCGACATCGCAGATATGGGTGCATACCTTGTTGAGGAAGTGACGGTCATGAGATACAACTATAACTGTGTTTTCAAAATCAAGGAGGAAGTTTTCAAGCCAGCGGATTGCCGACAAATCAAGGTGGTTTGTAGGCTCGTCAAGAAGAAGAATATCGGGGTTGCCGAAAAGCGCTTTTGCAAGAAGTACTTTAACCTTTAAATCAGACGGCAGTTCTGCCATTTTAAGGTAGTGATATTCATCTGAAACGCCGAGTTTGTTAAGCATAAATTCAGCGTCGGATTCTGCATTCCAGCCGTCAAGGTCTGCAAATTCAGCCTCAAGTTCGCCTGCTTTAATGCCGTCTTCTTCGTTGAAATCGGGCTTTGCGTAAAGTGCGTCCTTTTCTTCCATAATTTCGATAAGGCGAGGGTTGCCCATAAGCACGGTTCTTACTACTTCGTATTCGTCATATTTAAAGTGATCCTGCTCAAGAACGGAAAGGCGCTCGCCGGGGGTCATAACAACCTCGCCCTTCTGCGGCTCAAGGTCACCGCTTAAAACCTTTAAAAATGTAGATTTTCCTGCGCCGTTTGCGCCGATAATGCCGTAGCAGTTGCCCGGTGAAAATATAACATTTACACGCTCAAAAAGTGCACGTCCGCCAAACTGAACGGTAACATTGTTTGCCTGAATCATAACTTTTCCTCCATAGGCAAAAGCAATTAAATCCGAATACGGTTTAAATTGGCTGATTTGCCCTTACTCTTTGTTAAAAATACTCGGAATACGCCAGTATTCCTGCGTTTTTGTGCCTTGATTAAGAACAAATCAGCACAATTTAAACTGCATTGCACCAAAACTAAAGAATTTAAGATGAGATTTGGTGCTTTGAGATTGCAGCCTTGCTGGCGCAAGGCAAAAGCGAAAACGACAAATATCGCTTAAAGGCTTGGTTTTGGCGATTTGTATTTGATTGCTTTTGCCTATTATTTAAACTAATATATTCTACTACATAAAGTTTGTAATTACAAGTGTTTATTTAAACAGGCATAAAAAACGGCGGGCTGCCCTCAGCCCGCCCTATGGAAATTACCGTAATAATTTAATTCTTTACTGCAATTTCTTTTGCCGTTGTAATTCTTTTTCTTACCAGAACATATGCCACAATGAGTGCGGCGTAAATTACAATCCAGCAGATATATGATTTGCTGACGTGCATATGTGCGTGGGTAAGCACAAGCATTGAAAATGCCTTGCGTGCCATATTTATTATAAAGCATATTATGTTGAAATCGCAAATCATAGTACCGTTTTTGCCGCCGATAATCAGCGCAAGCAAACCTAAAGCCGCCATTGCAAGTATGTAGCAGCCCGCCTGTGCGGCATAGGGCAGCATCATTGAGCCTGTTTTCCAGTAAGCATATTTTGAAATTACGCCTGCAATTTCCATAATAAACGGTGCAGTAACGATTATTGCAAACACGGGAATCGGTCTGATTTCTTTCTTTTCCTGACTTTTGTAAAGTTGATAAATTGCATAAATAAACAGAACAAGTGCAAATTTGCCGAAAATGTAGTAAACAAAATATGCGTCTGTATTATACAGTTTAAGCATTGACAGTTCGGGCGGAATCAACTTGATTGCAAGCAGTGCCGAAATAATTCCGAAATAAACCTCTTTCGATTTAACAATCAGCAGGTAAACCGCAAGGCACAGTGCAACGTAAATGATTGCCTGCACAAGTGCCGTTTTTTCATTCCACGGTACAAAGCGCTTGAATGCACGCTCAATTACATATACTGCAACCGATATAAACAGTGATGCAAATGCAAGCCATTGCCCTTTTGAAAATTTAATTTTACTCATAAAATCATCTCTGTTAATAATTTATTCATAAATATTATAATATATTGCTATGCATATTTCAATATTGACATATTAACAAAAATGTTAGGCAAAATATGGTTAATATTACCAAAAGAAAGATTGTAGGGCACCCCGCCCTACGGTAAAATATTATTCTATAAAGAAACGAATTAAATTGTTTTGCAGTAATATCACTCCGCAACACAATTATCCATTGCGGCGATGATTGCCTTTTTGTCCATATTTCTGCCGATGAATACGATTTTGTTTACCCTGTCGCCGTAAACGGGGTGCCACGATGCGGCAATGTCGGGGTTCATCTGCAAAATCATTTCCTGCTGCATTTTCGGATAGCAGGCAATCCATTTGCCGTCGTCTGTTGCGGTTTTCTGTCTGCCGCTCGTTTCAAAAATATACGCCGTGTCAGGGTCTTCCTTTATCCAGAAAATGCCCTTGGCACGTATAATTTCTTTCGGATAATGCGCAAAAACGAATTCTTCAAACTTAGCCTTTGAAAGCGGCTTAACATTTTCATATACGAAAGTGGCAATGCCGTATTCCTCTGTTTCGCCGTGCTCGTGGTGGTGATGGTGGTGACCGTGTTCGTGTTCATGCTCGTGGTGATGCTCATGGTCATCATTGTCATCATCATCTTCGTGTTCGTGACCTGCCATAGCCTTCATCCAGCCCGGGCTTTCAAGAATTTCTTCATAATCAAACTTGTTTGTTGACAGAATTTTGCCTGCTTCTACCTTGCCGAAGGTGGTTTCGATAATTTCAGCCTCAGGCTGTAAAGCTTTGATAACTGCAAGCACGTCTGCCTTTTCCTCAGGTGTAACCTCGTCGATTTTGTTAAGCACAATCGTTGTGCAGTATTCAATCTGCTCTACAAGCAGATTTTCAATATCGTCTTCTTCAAGGTCTTTGTTCAGCAGGCTTTTGCCGCTGCCGAATTCATCTGCCATACGTTTTGCGTCAACAACGGTTGTAATGCTGTCAAGATAAGCCACGGCAGGAATCTGAGAATTTCTGTCCGTGCCGTCAAGCATACAGATTGAGCCTGCAATCGGGCCCGGCTCGCAGATGCCCGATGCTTCAATTAAAATGTAATCAAATCTGCCGCTTGATGCAAGAGTGACAATCTGCTTCATAAGGTCAACCTTAAGTGTGCAGCATATACAGCCGTTTGAAAGCGGAACAAGATTTTCGTCTTTTTCGGTAACTGTGCCGCCGCGCTGAATAAGAGAAGCGTCAATGTTTACTTCGCCGATATCATTAACGATAACGGCTACCTTGTAGCCCTCCTGATTGGATAAGATGTGGTTTAAAAGAGTTGTTTTGCCCGAGCCAAGATAGCCTGTCAGCAAAGATACGGGAATTAATTTTTTATTCTGTGCCATAATTTCCTCCGATATTTTTATTTCATTAATATAATAACACTGCTGTCAAGTGGGCGGATTCGGATTTCTTATTTTCGCCTAATGAAAATAGGGAGGGCATATTGCCCTCCCTGCATAAGTTATTATTAATTCAGTACTTTGAAATCAACCTTACCTACCTTTGTTCTCGGCAGTTCGTCAATGAAAACAATTTCTCTCGGTACAGACCATTTTGAAAGGTTCTGCTCACCGAAGTGTTTAATTTTTGCGATAAGTTCAGCCTCATCATCGTTTTTGAATTTCTTGTTTTTAACAACGAAAAGTTTAAGCATTGTTTTGCCGCCGTCTTCCTTGCCGATAACGCAGCAGTCGTAAATCTCTGCCATTGCACGGTAGGTTTCTTCAATAAATGACGGGTAAACAAGATAGCCGCTGATTTTGTAAACTCTCTTGAGTCTCTGGCGGTAGTAGATATCGCCCTTATCGTCAATAAAGCACATATCGCCTGTGTGCAGCCAAACTCTGCCGTCGTCGTGCTTAATAAGCATTTTTGATGTTTCTTCGGGATCGTGGTAGTAACCCTGCATAAGAGTAGGAGCGTAAACGCAAAGTTCACCGTCTTCACCATGGCATTCCTCTGTTGTGCCCGGCTTAACGGTCATACATTCAACATTGTAGCACGGAACGCCGATACAGCCCTGAGGTGCTTCACGGCGCGGGTCTGTAAATGTGCAAACGGTTACGCATTCGGTTAAGCCGTAGCCTGAAACGAAGTGGCATTTTGCACCGTTGTCTTTAAGAAGTCTATCCATTTTTTCTGTAAGTGAGTAAGGTACAACGTCACCGCCCGAGCCTATAAGTTTCATAGTGCTCATATCAATACCCTTAAGGTAGCCTGCTTTGTAAACCTTTTCAAAGAAATCAGGCACACCGAAAATGTAGTTGAGATGATATTTCTTGATAGCGTCGCTGCACATTTTAGCATCAAACGCAGGGAATAGAGCCTGTGCCATACCAACGCACATTGAAACGTGCATACAAAGTGCAAATCCGAAGCCGTGGAAAACAGGAAGTGCAGTCAGCATACCGTCGTGCTCCTGGTCAATTTCCATACCGAGAACTGTTGTAACAACGTCAGGCAACTGCCACGAAAGGTTGTTGATAGCCTCAGATGAAAGCATAACGCCCTTTGGATTGCCCGTTGTGCCGCCCGTCATCATAATAGCGGCAGTAGCCTCGGGGTCTGTTGCCGTTTCGGGAACGCCGTTTTCTTTTATGTAAGCCTCCCCCTCTTTGATGAAATCGGCAAAGTCGATTAATTTTTTAACGTTTGTTGCAGGGCCTGTTTTGCCCTTGATTTTCTTTTTATATGTAAGGTTTGCGGCAAAGCCGAACAGTGATTTCGGGAAATACTGCGCAGTTCTGCATTTAACAACAGTTAAATCGGGGTTTTCGGCAAATGCTTTTTCCGATACGTCAAAGCAGAATGCGAATTTTGCGCCTACAAGGTTGATTGTGTAATCAGCCTCGCTTTTAACCGAAAGCGGGTGAAGCATTGATGCAACTGCGCCGATTTTGTTTACTGCGTAAACAGCGGCAACGCACTGCGGCATATTCGGCAGGCAGATAACAACTCTGTCGCCCTTCTGCACGCCGTTTGCCTTAAGCGCAGCGGCGCACTTGTCAATCAGTTCAGCCGTCTGATTCCAAGTCAGTGTGTTGTTGTAGTAATAGAGACACGGATTATCGCCGCGTTCATTTGCAGAATGCTCAAACTGCTGAAACATTGTTGTTTTAACATTGTATTTTGATGTGTATTCAATCATATGTTTTGCTCCTGTTTTGAATTGGTAGACTTATTTTACAGAAATTATAAAGGCGTTTCAATATTTAGCGCTTTTATTTTATTATTTGTTTAGATTGTTTAAGAATTTGTTAATATTATCGTAGGGTGCGGCATTTGATTTGACATTTTCGGTCAATATGGTATTATAATAAACTGATAATAAAAGCAAAGGAATTTTATATGGCATATAAAATTAAAAAAGACCCGATTAAGGAAATTCCGAAGGGTCAGTTTATTTTTTGGATAATCGTAAGAACAGCAATGATAATCTGTGCGGTGTATTCGTTTGTAACGGGCGATGTCGTTATGGGATTTGAATCTGTGTTCTGCTTTATTTTTACGCATTTGTGGGATATGTTTCAGGTGTTCGGCAACGGCAGTTTTATTGAAGAGGTGCCGCCCCTGTCGCAGACGATGCTGAATCTGATTATTTTTATCGGCATTGTTATAGGCTCGTATTTTGGGCTTTTTGACAAAATTTCGTGGTTTGATAATTTTATGCATATTCTGTCGGGCTTTGTGTGTGCAGTTTTCGGCTATGATTTTGCGTGTATCATTCAGCGCAAAAAAGGGCAGTGCGCCGCCACGCTTGCGGCAATCTTTTCAATAATGTTTGCCCTGTCAATCGCAGTCGGTTGGGAATTCTATGAATTTCTGATGGATACGCTTCACGGCACAAATCTTCAACTTGCCAAAGCAGGCGAGGAAACGGCAATGTTTGACCTCTCAAAATACAACGGTGAGTATGGCTATCTCGGTCTTGTTGATACGATGATCGATATGATGATGAACGCCTGCGGCGGCATCGTAGGTATGATATTTATGATTGTTCTGAGAAACAGGAAGAAAAAGAAATAAACTTATATTAATAGTTTTGTTTAAAATGATTGATGAATTCAGAAAAAATTTTATGATTCGGGGAAAGCATAAAAAATGAAAATATCCAAAGAGAATTTTAAGAATTATGCATTGACAGGTATTAATCAAGTCATTTCTGAAAAAACAATCCTTTTATTTGCCTTAATGATTTTATTTCATGGGTTTTTATTCTGCTTAATTTATAAATTTTTAGCCTGCAAATCTATTATATTCCCAATTTGCTTTACTTTTGTATTATTATTAACTTATTTTTTGATATACAAATATGCTGTAAAACAAGCAGGTGCAATTACAAATGGATATAACTATTTAATGTTGTCATTATTTGGTTTCATAAATTCTTTAATTTGTTTGTTAACGAGTATTGTGGTGTATTATTATAAACTTCACAGTATAAAAGATATTGTT
>JACTVT010000040.1 GCA_014465955.1 Eubacterium sp.
TTATTTGAAAGAAGATATGCAACAAGTAATAGAAGAACAAAAAGAATTTGGAAATGATTTCTTTACAATTGAATTATATGCACCATCTTTAGATACTCCCAAAGAAAACATTTCAACTATGACCATTGAACCATTAGGCACACAGTATTATACATATTATTATCGCGGTAAAAATAATAACATGAAAGATTATTCTGCAAAATATTCAAATTTAAACACCGGAATGATTAAAAAAAGCGGAATATCTACAATTAATACTGCCAAAAATTTCATTTCATTAATTGTATCATCATCAGGAGGCATACATGAAGTTGTGAATGCTTTTGGCACATATGCAGGGATTGCAATGAGTGCTTATGATTTATATAAAAGCATCAGAGGCGAAGTTATTAACGGAACAGGCGATGATTATATTAGCACAAATTTAATATATTCAAGGATAGTAAAAGAAACATATGCACAAGATCCAGTGTATCGAGATTATCCTAATGCAGGGTGCGTTTCTCATAAAGTATGGTTAGATAATAATGAAACATATCATTATTATCGCACAAAGGGTTCTGGAGAATTAACAAATACACCGCTCAAAAAAGAAATATATACAGAGCATTTCAAAAATCCTGCTCCCATTGCTATAGATAATGGTATAAGTACCACACACTATGATTTACCATTAACAACTTCTTTATATGGAAAAACAATCAGATTAATTGGTGAGTAATAAATAATATTCAATAAAATAAAAGTAAACTATAAAATAATAAAAACTCCCGTAAATCATCAGATTTATGGGAGTTTTTTACAATAATTATTTCCAAGGAAACTGCTTTTTCTGGCGTTCAAATTCTTCGCCCGTTGCGGCGAAGTGGAATTCACCCTGCAAATCGGAGAAGAAGAAAATGTAATCGGTGTCGGGGTGATTTACGACCGCATTTATAATATCCATACCACAGTTTGTAATAGGACCTGACGGAAGTGCAGGACAGCGGTATGTATAATATGAGTCATAACATTCTCTTGAAAAGCCGTAATCAAGCAGTTTTTTAGCATAAAAATAAGTTACATCACACTGCAATTTACTGCCTTTTTCAAGCCTGTTTACAAGCACAGATGCAATATTTTCAGCACTGTCGGGCGTCAAAGCCTCTTCCTGAACAATTGAACAAAGCGTAATAAACTCATAAAGGCTCATATTATTCTTTTTGCAGTAATCACGCATGGCATCACTGTATCTTACATCAAAAGCATTAAGCATTTCATCAACTATTTCATTTGCAGGCGTATTTTCCCCGAAATCATATGTTGCAGGGAACAGAAATCCCTCCAGAATAAAGCCGATATTCTTATTATCTGTCGGGAAATCGGCAAGCCACTCATAATCATAGCCATCTGTCGTTGAAACTGCCTTGTAAAAATCATCAGCGAAGCAGATATTGTTTTCCTGCAACGTTTTTGCAATATCAAAAACGTTATATCCCTCGGGAATACAAACAGAAACCGTTTTATGGCTGATATCGGGATTCTGCAGTTTCTGTGCAAGTTCTTCGTAACTCATTAACGAGTTCAGATTATATTCGCCGTTGATATAAACAAAATCAGGGTAATGCTTTGACATCCAGTTTGCCCACAGCGAATCATCAACAACAATGCCGTTATTTACAAGATCCTGTGCAATTTCATACTGAAAATCATCAGGCTCAATAATAAGCGTATACTCCTTAGCCTCACCTTTTTCAGTGCCGTTGATATCGGCAGAAATTTTTGAATAAATGTAAAATCCGCCTACTGCAAGTGCAGCAATTAAAATTACTGCGATTATAATTTTTATCCCTTTTTTCATTATAATTAAACCTCGTGTACTTTAAGCATATTTGTTGTTCCACTCTGACCGAGGGGAATACCTGCCGTGATTACAACGATATCTCCTTTTTTTATTGCGCCCGACTGCAATGCAACCTCAACAGCGTGGTCAAAAAGTTCATCTGTATTTGATTTTTCTTCGCACATAACGGGAAGAACGCCCCACGAAAGATTATTCTGCCTGCGCACCTTTTCGCTTGTAGTTGCGGAAATTATAGTGCACATCGGTCTGAACTTTGAAATCTGCCTTGCGGTTGTGCCGCTTTTTGTAACGGTGATAATTGCTTTTGCATTCAAATCGTGAGCAGTTGTAACTGTTGCGTGTGAGATAGCCGATGTGATATCGCCGAATCGGTGCTGATGGGCAGACTGCTCAAAACGCTCAACATAACTTATATCCTGCTCGGTCGTTTTTGCAATCGTTGCCATTGTTGCAACAGCCTCAACGGGGTGCTTGCCCATTGCAGTTTCGCCCGAAAGCATAATTGCCGACGTACCGTCATAAATGGCATTTGCAACGTCTGTAATCTCTGCTCTTGTAGGGCGTGGATTATTCACCATAGACTCAAGCATCTGCGTAGCAGTAACAACGATTTTGCCTGCCTCAAACACCTTCTGAATAATCATTTTCTGAAGTGCAGGAATCTGCTCAAACGGGATTTCAACACCCATATCGCCACGGGCAACCATAATGCCGTCAGCCTCTTTGATAATGCTGTCGATATGATCTACACCCTCGTGATTTTCAATTTTTGCAATAATTCTTACATCGTTCCAGCCGAGTGCGTGGCAGAAATCACGAAGAAGAACAATATCGGCAGCCGTGCGACAGAATGATGCGGCAATGAAATCATAACCCATTTTAGCGCCGAACTTCAGATCCTGCATATCTTTTTCGGAAAGATACGGCATAGCAAGCGAAACATTGGGCACGTTTACACCCTTGTGGTCGGTAATTCTGCCGCCGTCAACAACAGTGCAGACAATATCATTTTTCACTACCTTATCAACCGTAAGTGAAATAAGTCCGTCGTTGATAAGAATAGTAGTGCCAGGTCTGACGTCATTTACAAGACCTTTATATGAAATGGAGCATCTTTCCTGCGTGCCGTCAATTTCATCGGCAGTAAGAGTAAATTTATCACCCGTGTTCACAACAATGCCGTTCGGATTTTCAAAAGTACCGAGCCTGATTTCAGGACCCTTTGTATCAAGCAGAGTAGCAACGGGAATACCGAGTTCTTTTCTCACCTCTGCAACATTGGCAAACCACTGCTCCATTTTCTCATAATCAGCGTGTGAAAAGTTAAATCGGGCAACGTCCATACCTGCTTTCATTAAATCACGAAGCGTATCTTTTTCGCAGGAAGCAGGACCGATTGTGCATATAATTTTAGTTTTTCTTCTGTACTTACTCATAATATTTTTCTCCTAAAAACAAATAATTTGTTTACCGCAAACTTAGAAAATAAAGTACATAAAAATTTACCCACTTTATTATAACAATATTATTTGCAAAAGCAATAGAAAAACGGTTTTGTTTACAAAAAAATGCAAACAAAACCGTTTTTGATTATTTAGCGATTTATACGGGCGGATAATATCCGCCCTACGTAGGGTGCGGCGTCCTCGACGCACCGTTTATTATTTAATTACGCAAAATTGCCGATATTGCAAACCTTGCCGAAGCCGTACAGAATCTTTGTTGCGTGGATACGCTGTGTTGCACCCTGCGGGTTTGCATATCCCTGCTGTGTACCAGTAATCATACCGTTATAATTTGCCCACTGCATTGGCTCAATTGCCCAACTACTGATATTTTTATTATCGCTGTATTTTGACAAATCGACATTTTTGTAAGCCCTGCAACCGAGTTGATTATTATCCTTTGCATATCTGAACAGGAACGAAGCAGTCTGCTCACGTGTTACATTATTGAATGGTTTAAAGGTTATTTCGGTTGTGATACCGTTTTTGAGCGCCCAGCAAGCGGCATCGTAATAATAAGCACCCGTGTCAGTTATATCTGTAAACGGTGATGATGCATACGGATTGCCTCCGTTAGCATACGGCTCGCCTGCCATACGGTAAAGAATTGTTACCATCATTGCTCTGTCAATTGCTCTTGCAGGTGAAAAAACGGTATTATAAGGTGGATTTGTGCCTGTGATAAACTTATTATTTACAGATGTATACTCAATAAAATCACCGTATTGACGATAGTCTATGGCACTTAAATCTGTAAAAGGAAGTCTCGACAGTTCTTCATTGCAAGCAATGCATTTTTTCACAATTGTTCCATTCTCCAACTGCCATATTGTCTGATGACAGCATCCTGAGCCGGGTAAAATAATAACAGAAACAATATCCTCGCAAAGCGTTTCATCTCCATCATATACCCTACAATAAATTCTTACTGCTTCGCCATTAGATTCATCAAGTGCACGCACAAGTCCGTCGGGTGTAACATCACAAACAGCCGAATTCTCTGACTTCCACTCAACATGATAGTCATCAGGATACGTTTCAGCATAAAAACAATATTTTAACTGCAATTTTCCGCCTTTTTCAATGTACTCAATATGAATGATTTCACCGTCTTTATCATCATAATCAGGCACCAGTTTACCATTTTCATAAAAAATCCCAACCCAATAAATGTTTACGATCCCGTCATCAGCTAACGCATTAAAAGCATATACTGCGTTAAGGGTGACAAGCATAACAAAAGACAAGATTAACGATACAATGCGAGTTTTTGTGTTCATTAGTTTTACCTCCAATAAAATAAAAAATGCGCAGCCGAGGCTACGCACAAAAAACGCAGCTCAACTGTCGCCAAACAAACTTAAACAACTCTTAGATAAGGTATGCTTAAAAAGAGCATGCATTTTTATCAAAAGACAAAAAACACCCTTTACCTAAAAGCACTATTAAGTTTGTTTGGCACTTTCAGTATATCATAACCTCAATCATAGGTCAAGAATAAAAACGGGAGGGCACAGAGACCCTCCCCTACAAAAGTATTAATATTTTTACGATGCGAGGTCGCCGACGAGCATCATATAATCACCAATCATTGCACCGAATTCGGGTGCGCCCTCCATAATTAACTGCTTATCCTTCGTCATCTGCAGCATATCGCCTGTGCCGAGAAGTATCATAAGCGCATGCTGAGCCGTGTCAAATTTCATACAGAAAAACGGCTTTGAGCGCTTATATTCTCCCCTGCCTGCACGTGATTTGCCTGCCTTAATTCTGAGATAAGCGGTACACTCGGGGTGATCCTCAACTGCCCACTGATAAACACGGTCGGGGCTTTTTAAAGTCCAGTCGTGAATATCGGGATGACCCATTTTATTAAGTTGGCTGATACCGCTTGAAAGAAGATAAAAATACAACTTACACAGAAGAAGGCACAACTGCTCATCTTCGGGCGGTTCTTTGATACCGAGCAGACTGCTCATTTTAAGAAGAACAGTCATAAACTTCATAAATTTAGAGAAAGACTTGATTTTCATTTTAGGAAGTGAAGTCATTTTACCTTTGAAAAATTCATTCATTCTTTCCATTGAAGAAAATTCAAGTTCCGCATCAATTTTTTTCTGACCGAAATATTCGCCGAGTTTACACGACCATTCACCGTTTTCTACAATAAAATGAACAGCCTCTTTATCCTGCGCATTCACCATAGCGGAAACCTGATAAACAGCGTCTACGCCGTTGAATTTTTTTGCAATTTCGGGAACATCGGTAGCAATTGTTTTAAGCAGGGGCAATGCGCCTGCCATAAACACCTTATTGGTGTAACGTGTTACATCACTTGCCATTAAAACACATTCCTTTCATCTTAAGCAAGCCATTTTAGGCTTGTTCGGATTTATCTCACTTGCTTAGAATTCATCATCCCAAGCGTCGTCTGCTTCGAAATCCTGATGCATAACCTCGGCAATAGCCTCAGCAATACCGTTTGCGTCAATCTTTGCAAGTGACATAAGGTCCTCGTGAAGACCGATAGTAGAAAATTCATCCTGATGACCGAGCATTTTGAATGCACAGGCCTTACCGCTCTTTGCAACTACATCTGCAACAGCAGAGCCGAGACCGCCCATTACGGTGTGATCTTCAACAGTGATAATTCTTCTTGTGTCCATAATTGCGCTCATAATTGCCTCTTCGTCAACAGGCTTAATTGTGTGCATATTAAGAACACGAACTTTGATACCTGCGTCTGCATCTGCCATCTGAGCAGCCTGCATAGCCTGATATACGCAAGAGCCGCAGGCAATAACGGTAATATCCGTACCCTCGTTCATAACCTTTGCCTTGCCTGCTTCAAAAGTACAGTCTTCAAGATTTTTATAAATAATCTGGTCAAAGCCACGGTTGATACGGATATAAACAGGGCCGTCAATATCATAAGCGGCTTTAACTGCGTGATATGTTTCTGCACCATCGCAAGGGCAGATAACCGTCATATGAGGAAGACTTCTCATACAAGCCATATCAATAAGGCTGTGGTGAGTTGAGCCTGCCTGACCGAATGAAGTACCTGCGTGGGTAGCAATAATTTTTACAGGCACATTCTGATAACAGATATCCGTGTGCACCTGATCAAGTGAACGTGCCGAAGCAAAAATTGCAAAGGTTGATGCAAAAGGCACAAGTCCGTTTTTGGCAAGACCTGCTGCAACGCCGAACATATTCTGCTCTGCAATACCTACATTGAAAAATCTTTCGGGGAATTTTTCACCGAACATACCGATTTTTGTTGATTTTGCAAGATCGGCAGTCAAAGCAACAACATCTTTATGCTCTTCACCAAGTTCACATAATGCTTTTCCGTAATACTCAGCAGTTGAAAGCTGAGTGGTTTCAGTCATCGTATAAGTCATTCCGCTTGCCATTGCTTACGCCTCCTTTTCTGCACGTTCTACACGTTTTGCATAATATTTGTCAAGACTGTCATAGCACATCTTTGTTTTTTCATCGTCAAGTGCGCCGTAATGCCAGTGATAATCATCTTCCATAAAGTCAATTCCTGCGCCCTTAAAGGTGTCAAGAATAATTGCATATGGCTTTGTGCCGCCGTTTTTATGGTTATTTATTGCATTTTCAAGAGCATTATTAAGTTCTTTCATATTCTGACCGTCAACTCTTTCAACCTCAAAGCCGAAAGACTCAAACTTCTTATCGAGCGGCTCAACCTTCATTTCGTCGTCAACTCTGCCGTCAATCATACACTTGTTATTATCAACAAGCACAACAACGTTTGAAAGTTTGAACTGAGCAGCAGTCTGTGCAGCCTCCCAGTTTGAACCCTCGTTAAGTTCACCGTCACCTGTCAGAACATAATTCATATAGTCAAGACCCTTGACTCTTCCTGCAAGGGCAAAGCCGCAGGCAAGTGACAAGCCGTGACCGAGTGAACCGCTTGAGCAGTCAACACCTTTGATTTTATTGCAGTCAAGGTGCATACCGAAAAGTGAACCTGTCAGGTTAAAGTTATGCAGTCCATCAACATCCATAAAGCCGTAATCACAGATAACAGGACCGTAGCCGACTGCTGCGTGACCCTTTGAAAGAACAAATCTGTCTCTGTCCTCCATATCGGGGTCGTTAACATCAAGTTTCATAAAACGATGATAAAGAATTGTCATAGCGTCCATAGCGCTCATTGCGCCGCCGATATGACCCGAGCCGCCCCAGACAGTAGTCTGAACAGTAAGTCTTCTTAATTCATCTGCCTTTTTTTCAAGGCGAAGCCATTCTTCCTTATCAAACGGCTTGTAATTTGCAGGCATAAAATTTCCTCCTTAATAATTATTTAATTGGGGATAAATCCAGTTCGGGATGATTTGCCTGAACTACGCCAAAGGCATCCTCGGCGATATCAATTGCAAGTTTAACATCCTCGTCTGTAATTGCTGCGTTAATAAAGTGATTATGGTGTGAAGCAAGGAAAAGACCTCTTGAAACACACTCGGCAATCCACTCCTGATGAAGCATAAGGCTGTCATCATTTGCTATTCTTAAATAGAACAGTGCAGGCTCGCCCGAAACAACAAGGTTAAAGCCGTGTTCTTTACCCGCCTGAACAAAGCCCTGTGTAAGTTCGGTGCCTATTCTTCTGAACATATTTGGTGTATCAAGCCTCTTCATTTTCGGAATACATGCAAGACACGCTGCGAAAGGCTCAGCGCTCATCCAGTATGAGCCTGTGTAAGTAACCGAAGATGCAGTTGCTTTCATATGCTCCTGGCCGCAGACTGCGCTCATATTGTAACCGTTTGCAAGCGCTTTGCAGAAGCAAATTAAATCTGCCTTAATGCCGTAATAATGGTCAGAACCTGCAATATCAAGTCTGAAGCCTGTTCTTACATCGTCAAAAATAAGTACCATACCGTGCTCGTCGCAAAATTTGCGCACTGCCTGCCAGTATTCCTTTGTAGCGCACTCGTTATCCTTAAAATTACCGTGGTCGTAAGGCTGAGCAATAAGACCTGCTACATCTCCGCCGCATTCATCATAAGCCTGCTGAAGTGCGTCAATATTAAACCACGGAATAACCACATTGTTCTGAACTTCTTCGGGAAGAATGCCGGGATAATCAATCTTCTGTGCCCACTGGAAGTCACCATGATAATAGCCTTGCAGGAAAAACATCTTTTTCTTACCTGTATGTGCACGGGCGCACATTACGGAAAACGTTGTGGCGTCCGAGCCGTTTTTCATAAAGAATGCCCAGTCAGCCATTGCAACGGTATCTACAAGCATTTCTGCGCATTCTACCATTTTATAAGACGGTGATGTTGTGCAGTTGCCTGTTTTTAACTGTTCCATAGCAGCAGCATCAACTTCATCATCACAGTAACCGAGAACGTTGGGACCGTAAGCGCACATCAAATCGAGATACTTATTGCCGTCAACATCCCAGAAATATGTGCCCTTGGCTTTCCGGCTCATCAAAGGCCATTTTGTAATAGGAAGGAACAGACCCTCGCTCGGTCCTAAATGACCGTAAACGCCTGACGGAATTACATTCAGCGCTCTGTTAAACCACTCCTGGCTTTTTTCATGTGTATATTCGGGAAATTTACTCATAAACGTCTATTCTCCTTATCCTAAATAAAGTGCTACTCTGTCCAAAATTCTGTTGAGATTATCTACCATGGAAATCATACCTGCCATATAGATATTGCCTGCGCAGAGTTCGGCAACAGTAGAAACAGTGCCATTAAACAAACCGTTTGCAAGGTCAATATCGGCAAACTCCATAATTGCCCTCGGATTTGCAGATTTTTCTTTTATTGTAGTAAACTTATGATTTTTAACTTTAATCGTTGCATAACAGGTATCTTTGATACCCATTGAAATTGCACCATCAACAGTTGACTTTGCGGTAAACATTGAAATTGAATCTGAATTTGCAAGTGCTGATAATGCACCTGCAATTGTATAGAATGTCAAAACAGTTGACTCTTCAAAAAACGCTCTGTTTTTCAAATCTTCATCAGACGGTCTTAAAAGTTTTGTCATTCTGTCAGTTAGTTTGGTGAACGGACCTAAAAGAAAACTGAGCACCTGAGCCATATTCTTAACCGGCATACCCGGCTTGCTGTCGTCAATAAGAGCATTGAACTTTACAGGACTTGAAAAATTCATCTTGCAGGTACAGCCGTCTGCACCTTCTGTCATCTTACAGCCTGATTTTGTAAAATGAAATGTGCAGCACGGACCGCCCGTTACATCAAAACAAAGTGAAACAGGCTTTTTAAGTCCGTCAAGAACCGCCTTTGCTTCATCATCTATTTCACACAAATTCTCAAGAGTTGCAAGAACGCCATACATATTTACATATGCCATTGCCTTTGCTTCTTTCAATACTATTCCTCCTTAGTGCGTGTTATTTTTTATTATATAATATATATTCGTTATAAGTATAACACACTTTGCGGCAAGCGGTCAATCAAAATGAAGTACAAAAATAAAAAATGTTTTTGGTTATATTAAACAAAATATGATATGCGATATGCGCAAAAAATATAACCACCGGTTAAACCGATGGTTATATCTACAATTTATTCAAAATTACCGATGTTACATACTTTTCCGAAACCGTACAAAATCTTAGTTGCGTGGATACGCTGTGTTGCTCCCTGCGGGTTTGCATATCCCTGTTCGGTACCTGTAATCATACCGTTGTAATTTGCCCATTTCATTGCATCAACTGCAAAATGACTTATACTGTCCGCATCGTGATATCTTGAAAGGTCAACCTTCATATAATCACTGCTGCCGAGTGTATCGTTATCCTGTGCATATCTGTAAAGGAATGTTGCTGTCTGCTCACGTGTTACGTTATTGAACGGCTTAAAGGTTGTTTCTGTTGTAACACCGTTTTCAAGCGCCCAGCAGGCGGCGTCATAATAATAAACACTTGTATTTGTAATATCCGTAAACGGTGATGATGTATACGGATTGCCGCCGTTTGCATACGGCTCACCTGCCATACGGTAAAGAATGGTTACCATCATTGCTCTGTCAATTGCTCTTGCAGGTTCAAAAACAGTGTTGTAAGGCGGATTTGTGCCCGTAATAAAACTGTTGTAAACTGATGTATAATCTACATATTCACTGTATTTTTCAAAGCCGTAAAGATCCATAAACTGAATATTTGTATAAACAGGAATAATAAATTTCATCGGCTGAGAAAGCACATCACCGTTTGAGTAAGCCTTATATTTAAGACCTGACTCAGAAGCAGCCGCCTGAACATTTGCCATATATTCATGTGAAAATCTGTCTGCCGATGCAGGATGAACATTGAATTTCTGAAAATATCCCGTATTCTGTGTTTCAGTAAAATTATTTGCAATCCACTTAGCACCGTTTACGATAGACGAATAAGGGTTTGTCCACGGTCTGTTATATATATTGCCGACAAGATCGGAGCGTATATACCCCTTATATCCGTTAACGCTTACATAGTACCACATAAAGCCGTCATGCGTGCCCTTTACGGTATCAAGAATTGTAACGGCTGTGCCATACGAAAGTCTTGTAACAGTACTGCTTCCCGAAGTAGTAGGCTTGTCCCTCAGCCTTGCATTATCCGTATTTACAATATTATTGGCAGGCGGTTTCTGCGATGCCCATTTAAGACCGTCAAGTCCGCCTGTCTCGGCGCCGATATTATAATAATTATAGATACCGGGATAGGTTGAGTTTTTACCGCTTGCGCCTGTTGCAGTCGGAGCGCTTCCGCCGACCTCCTGAACAATTTTAGCGGCAAGATAATAAGCAGACACGCCGCTTTCCTGTGCAGCAGTCATAATGGCGGCACTGTATTTTGTTCTCGGCGAATAGCCGTCAATATAAGAATTATGCATCCAAGTGCCTTTTAATATTTCCTCAACGCCTGTCGCCGTCTGATAATCCTCATAATCCGTAGTTTCAAACTGATAAATATATCTGTCATCAAGGAAGTTGACGGGATTCATATAATATCTTACTGCTGTTTCGGAGGCAGAAACCCACGTTTTGCCCTCCTGAACAACATACTTACCGTTAACATAGCACTTACTGCAATCACAGTAATAGCCTTTACCGTTATTTTGACTGATATTCTGAATCAACTGCTGTTTATGGCTTTTTCTTTCCTGCGAAACAGCATCATCCAGACTGAGATTTATCTGAACTGCCTCAAACTGCCAGTTCGGATATTTTTCATGTAACACTTTAAGTGCAGGTATGTATTTTGATGTAAATCCTGCCTGCCTTAACTGACTTTCATAATCATCGGCAAAAGCAGTCATCGGAAGTACTGATAAACACATAATTACACTTAGTATAAAACATATGGTTTTCTTCATTTGAAAAATCCCCCTCGTATATTAATTTCATTATAACACATAGGACTTGCTATTGCAACAAGAAAAAAACGGTACAAATAAATTGTACCGCCGCAAAAAAATCAAATCGTCGTGTTTATTCTGTATCTTTCTTCTTATTCTTAAAGATAATAAACTTGCTGAAAAAGTAATTAAGAATTACAACAACAACAGAGAGAAAGATTTTTGAATAAATGCCGTCTGTAAAAAGTATACCGATTGAAATATTCATTTTTTCGAGTATACCGTAAAATATATTGTCAAAACCTGTTTTGGCAAGAAGCGGAACGCAAAGAATTTCAATAACGCCTGTTATGCCCCTTGATGCAACAAAAGTAACAATTTCCTTGCCGATAACACTCGGCTTCCAACTTTTTGACTCAAAAACCCACAATTTATTTGTAACATAAGCAAAAACGATTGCACAAATCCAACTGAGCAGATTTCCGACAAACACTTTCATTGAAAGCACTTCAACAAATACTGTATATGAACCCCAACTTACAACCGTTGTAAGCACGCCGAAAATCACATATGTTATAATTTCTTTATACTTAATAAATAAATCTTTAATCTTACTCATCATCTTTACCCAAATGCTCTTTCAGAATATAAACCGGTCTGTTCTTAACCTGAACATAGATTTTAGACAGATATTCGCCGAGAATGCCAAGACTGAACAACTGCAGACCGCCAAGCAGAAGAACAAGCACAACAATTGTTGCATAACCCGGAACGTCAATGCCGAATGCCAGTTTCTGTACAACAACAACTATAAGATATATGATTGAAATAATTGATGACAAAAAACCAACATAAGCAGACAATTTGAGCGGAAATGTTGTAAATGAAACAATACCTTCAAAAGCATATTTGAGCAGTTTTCTGAATCCCCATTTTGACTCGCCGCTCTCCCTCTCCTCAACTGTATACGGAATATACTCTGTATTAAATCCGACCCAACTGAAAATGCCCTTTGAAAAACGGTGATACTCAGTCATTTCAAGAATGGCATCAACCATAGCGCGTTTCATAAGCCTGAAATCAGATGCGCCGTTTACAAATCTTACTTCGGCAATACCGTTGATAATCTTATAGAACATTGATTTTAAAGATGTCATAAGTTTACTTTCCTTACGCTCGTCCTGATAAGCAGTTACACAATCAAGATCTTCGTTAGAATTCATAACATCAAGCATTTCAAGAACAACCTCGGGGCGCTGCTGCAAATCAGCGTCAATAAGGCAGACCATATCGCCTTTTGCGTGATTCAAACCTGCATAAATTGCAGATTCTTTACCGAAATTACGGCTGAAGGAAAGCACCTGAATATGAGAATCTTTCTGCTCATTATAGAGTTTTTTCAGATTAACAAGCGTCTTATCCTTACTGCCGTCATTAACAAAGACGAATTCATAATCATCTACTTTACCGTCAAAAACCCTTTTTACTTCGGAAAAGAATTTTTCAACATTGCCCTCTTCGTTATAGCAGGGCACAACAAGTGAAAGTTTCATTTTTTACCTCTTACCATAAATATATAGATTGATATATGTATATATTTTACAATATATAGTATAATATCACAATATATTCCGTTTTACAAGTAAAAAGACAAAACGCTGAAAAATATTCACAAAATCACACGGGGCAATATGTTATTGTTTACAAAAAAAGTTTTATTTGATAAAATATATTATAATTATTGTTTTAAATAACAGGAGAACGATATGATTAACAACAACTGGAAATTTTATAAGGGCAGAAACGAAAATGCATATTTGAATAATTTTGATGACAGCCTTTGGGAAAAAATTAACATTCCGCACACGTGGAACAATATTGACGGGCAGGACGGTACAAAAAACGGCGGAAAAGACATTAAGATTACCGATTATTTCAGGGGTGACGGCTGGTACAGAAAATGGATAAATTTCAGCGACGAAGACAAAGAAAAGCAGATTTATCTTCGCTTTCAGGGTGCAAATATACAGACAGAAATTTATATAAACGGCATTAAAGCCGAAGAACACAAAGGCGGATATACTGCCTTTGCAGTCAACATTACACCCTTCGTAAACTTTAATGATAAAAACCTTATAGCCGTTAAAGTCAACAATGAATTCACTGAAGAAATCGCACCGCTGACGGCTGATTTTACATTTTACGGCGGTATTTACAGAGAAATCGAACTGATTAAAAAAAATCCCGTTCATTTCGACTTCGGCGAATTTTCAACACGAGGAATCAAAATCACCACGCCGCAGGTTTCAGACGATACAGCACAGTGCACCGTAAACGCAATAATTGAAAACAATTCAAACTGTGATCAAACGGTTTATATTACCGCAGAACTTGAAGAAAACAACGATGTTTTAACAAACCCTTACATATCAAAAACAGATTTTGAAAAAAATGAGAATTTCAAATCCGATTTTCAAATTACAGACAGTCAGAAGATTACGGTAAAAGCAAATTCAAAGCAATCGGTTGAATTTAATTTCAATATTGAAAATCCGCATCTCTGGAACGGCAGAAAAGACCCGTTTTTATATAAGGCAACGCTTAATACTGTTACAGATAACGAAATTATCGACAGCGTTTCAGACTGTTTCGGACTGCGATATTTTGAAATCACGAAGAACGACGGTTTTTTCCTGAACGGCAAAAGTTATCCCCTTCGCGGTGTAAGCCGCCATCAGGACCGCGAAGGGCTCGGCAACGCCATTTCAATAAACGAACACAATGAAGACTTCGCACTCATTTACGATATGGGCGTTAATTCCCTGAGGCTTGCACATTACCCGCAGGCTGAATATTTTTACAGACTGTGCGATTATTACGGAATCGTTGTCTGGGCGGAAATTCCCGTTGTTGATTTAATCGGCGGAAACGGAGATTATAACAATCCCGACAAAAAAAGAGCAGAATTTTTTGCCTCAACAAAGCAGCAACTTAAAGAAATGATTAACCAGAATTACAATCACCCATCAATAATCTGCTGGGGAATACAAAACGAAATACAGGCAAAATTTGATAATATTATGCCTCAGTTCACTGAAGAACTGCACGAAACGGCAAAACATGAAGACAAATTCCGTTACACAACACAGGCTACAAACCACCGAGCAGCATTAACATGGAAAAGCGACCTTATTGCGTGGAATGTTTACCCCGGCTGGTACGGTATGAGCAGAAAGCAACTCGGTTGGTTTTTGGATAAAAACAGAGATTTCGGCAGACCGACCGGAATATCGGAATACGGCGCAGGCGGAAACCTAAGTCAGCATAAACTGAAACCGCGAAAACCAAAACATGACGGCCAGTGGCACCCTGTCGAATATCAGTCACTTTGCCACGAAGCTTTTATAAACGCAATAAACGAAAGACCTTATTTATGGTGCACATATGTATGGAATATGTTTGATTTTGGCTCCGACGGAAGAAATGAAGGCGGAAGACCGGGTATGAACGACAAAGGTCTTGTAAGTTTTGACAGAAAAATTAAAAAAGACAGTTACTATCTCTATCAGGCATACTGGAGCAAGAATGCCATGATTCATATAACCTCAAAAGCAATTGATACCAGAAAGCGAAAAACATTTATAAAAATTTATTCCAACTGCAAATGTGTTTCCCTTTATATAAACGATAAATTATATAGGGAAATCAAGGCAGAACAGAATAAACAGGACTGCATATTTATTTTCAAATCCGTTAAACTGCAAAAAGGCACAAACAAAATAAAAGCAGTCGGATTTTCAGATAACAGCCAATATACAGATTCGGCATTTTTTACTGTCTGATAAAAGAAAAATCATTTATCACGGTGTTAATAAAAATAATACAGCAATATACTTTATATATGGCGGAATATGATACGCATTATCGCAACATCATTTTCGAAAATGTCTTGTATACATTAAAATGTGACTTTGTTACAGAATTATTTTGTTTTTATGTTAAAATAAGCATATAACAAATACAAAGGAGGTTTTCCAAATGAAAATTACATTAAATACAGACAAAGAAATCGTTAAAACCATTAAAGACGGTTTAAAAAAAACAGGCGGCTACTGCCCCTGCCGAATTGAAAAAACAGATGATAATAAATGTATGTGCAAAGAATTCAAAGAGCAGATAAATGACCCTGATTTTGAAGGATACTGCCACTGCATGCTTTATTATAAATCAAAGAACTAAGGAGATATACAAATGGCTGAATTAAAAATAACGAAAAACAATTTCAATGATGAAGTAGTAAATTCCGATATTCCTGTTTTGCTCGATTTCTGGGCACCGTGGTGCGGTCCGTGCCGTATGCTTGCGCCCGTTATTGAAGAACTTGCAGATGAATATGACGGCAAAGCAAAAATAGGCAAGGTCAACGTTGACGAAGAGCCTGAACTTGCAGGTCATTTTGATGTTGCAAGTATTCCTACCGTTGTTATTATCAAGGACAAAAAAATCATTGATAAATCAATCGGCTTTGTGCCAAAGGGCAAACTGGAAGAGATGCTGAAATCGGTATTATAAAAATAATGCAGATAAATAACAAACCCCGCTGAAAAATGAAGTTTCAGCGGGGTTTTGCAGTTATTTTAATCGGGAGGGCACGGAGAATTTGCAATTCGGCAGACCCTTTTGTCTGCTTTCGCAGACATTTCCCCTAACAGGGGAATAACCTCCCCTACAATTGCGATTTAAAACACCGTAGGGGCAGGTCTCTGCGCCTGCCCGTCCTACGATATACTTATACTGTATATTTTTCCTTTGAACGAACTGGTTTTTGAACCGATGCGCTGAACGGGAATCAACAGAGTTGAATTTTTAATTTTGCTCTGTCTTACCTTATTTTCAAAAGAGTAACTGCCGAATGCTTTTTTCTTACAAAGAAAGCCCGTTTTAACAGCAGCTTTCAGCGGTGCAGTATCAATAACAAGATTAAGTCTTTTGCCCGGTGATAACTTATAATCAAACTCAAATTCATAAAATTCATTTGTAAAGCCGAGTTTGCCGTTTTCGGTTATTCTTAAATCATAAGTACCGTAAGCACAGTCAGCCTCCGTAATTATCTGATTCGGCTTAACCTCGTCAAACTCAATGGAAAGATGCAGTTTTGCACCGTTTTCAAGACTTCTGCAGCCTGTTTCAACAAATGAATTACCGCCTGAGAGCGTAATATTCTGCATCGGTTTAAATTCATTTCTGCATTTTCTGCACGCAGTATCAATACTTTTTTCTGCCGAAAGCACTGCATTTATATTTTTCTTATCCGTACAACTGCCCCAGTTTTTCTCTGCCATAAACGAGGCGCTGTCATCAAATCTTACATACAGATCCTGCTCGGTAATGCCCTTTGAGCGTTTGTCAATATTATCCTGCCATATGGCAAAGCAGCCGCCGAGCACCTGTTTATTGCCTGCAGGCAGATTGACATATTTGCCGCCTTTAAGACGGACTCTGTTCGGTTGAAAACCACTGAAGGCTTTTTTTCTGTTGATAAAATCCATATAAGGCGCACGGATTTTAGTTCCGTTCGGAACAATGTAAAGCAGATCATCAATAGTATTTATAAGTTTATAACCCATATCATACATTTCTCTGCCGTCTGCCCAATCACTGCTCCAGAGGTTCATTTCAACATCCGAAACAGCCTCTTTTTTAATAGGAGTTTCGGGATTATCCTTAATCCATGTAAGACCGCCCCACAAACGCACGGGATTGGTCTTTTTTATATAAGGAATAATTTCATTTACAAAATTTCTGTAAGCAGTATAATCACTGAGAAATTCATCTGCACCGATATGAACAGTTGTTCCTTTCGGGAAAACCGGATCTTCACCCTGCGTATATTCGTCAAAAATTCTCTTGACAAACTCAACACATTCAGGTCTTGAAACATCAACATGGTCGGTAAGCGGACGCTTTTTCATTAAAATTGAACGCAGGTTTTTAACTGCATATTCGGGAAATACCTTTGTAAACGCAAGAGCATGCGCAGGCATATCAATTTCAGGTGTAATACGAACGCCCTTTGCCGCCGAATTCTTCATAAATTCATTGAATTCCTGCTTGCTGTAATGATAATCCTTTGCCGTTGCCGTTTCGCCCTTATCATTTTTCATATCACTTTCAAGGCGGAATGCCTGATATGCATCAAATGTGCTTTCATCACCGTTTTCGGCATAATCCTCAAGCCAGATATAATTATCGCTCAGATGAATATGAAAATCGTTATATTTATACCAAGCCATACGGTTTACAATTTTTTCAAGCATAGCCATTGAAACAGGCTTTCTGCCAACATCAAGCATAAATCCTCTTACACTGTAACGTGGGTAATCACGCATTATTCCGCACGGAAAACCGCCCTGCACCATTAGTTGACAAATCGTTTTGCCTGCCCACACTGCACCTGTAGCAGTATATGCAGAAGCAGTAATTGATTTTTCGGTGCACACAATCTCGTAGCCCTCATTGCCGAGATATGCAAGGCCATCATCAATCACAAAATGAACAGTTCCCCTGCCGTCGGCCTTGGTAATTTTTCTTCCTGTAACCGATGAAAGTTCATTTGCAAAATCATCGGCGGCATTTTGAAGTGCATCATCACAGGAATATGTTGAAATTTTTTTCAAAGTGCCTTTTTCACCGTGCCACTGTGCGGGCTCGGGAATAACATTCGGCTTTCTGCCTGCTGCGCCGTAAGTACCTTTAATCAGCAGCGAACAGTCTTTTTCAACAGTTTCACTGCCCTTTGTGCATTTAAAAGAGAGTACAATGCATATATCATTAATCGGAGTATGTATGTTCAATTCATCATCAACAACCTGCGGGAAATCAGC
Source organism: Eubacterium sp. (assembly GCA_014465955.1). GTDB lineage: Bacteria > Bacillota > Clostridia > Oscillospirales > Acutalibacteraceae > Eubacterium_R. The sequence goes on from JACTVT010000040.1 coordinate 18,602, forward strand.
GCCGATAAAATCAGCCCTCCAGCCGCTCGTAACAGAATAAACAACTGCTCCATTTTTAAAATTAAGTTTAATCTCGGGTAATGCTGTTTTCATATATAATACCTCAACAATAATAATGTATTCATTATATAATATAAACTGATTTTTTTAAATTCAAAATACGGAATACAAAATACAAAAAACGGCAATCAACAGCCTACTGCTGCTGAAACTCCAAAAACAAAATATTATTTCAGTTTCATCTTCATTTTTGAATACTTCTGCCCGTTATAATTTGCCCAAGCCTCACAATAAAGTTTATAATATGAAACATTGTTTTTCTTTCTGTATCCCTCAAAAAAATTGCACCATACTGCAGACGGAATTGCCACAACAATATAATAAAGCGGACCCAAAAGCAAGCACTGCCAGGTGTGACCGTATTCGTGAATTCTTGTATTGTAAGTCCACGTTTTATTCGGGTGATTATCACGCATAAAGATAAACAGACCCATTGAAAGCCCGCCGCTTTTCCACGGCAGATAAACGATATAGGAATAGCCGAAGCGCTGCCAGCGTCTTTTTTTAACTTTAGTGCAGAATGAAAACATAACTGCACCTACAATATTAACCGGCAGTCCCCAGGTCCACTGCACAAAATAAAACAGAAATTTTTTAACTGAATTTTTAAAGCTTTTTTCAGGCACGTCAGGTGCTTTTTTTGTTATATCAATTACTGCCATAATTATTTTTCCTCCGTATAATTTTCCGATAAAAGTATAGTATATTCGCCGTTTTCATTCATTTCAAGTATATGCGTACTGTCTGCATTACCTGTTCCGAGCCACGTTTTTTCAAATTTCTGACCCGAGATAAGTTCACACCTTTTAATCTGCTCCTCTGTAAGTGAAACCGAGCCGTACTTATGCTTAACCGCAATCGCCGCCCTGATCATTGTATGATCTTCCTTCGTCATCTGAAAATTGCGAAGCAGTATAAGCGAAACGATTGCTGCTATAATCGGGATGATTGCCACACAGATTCTTACGCCGAAGATTGCACTTGAACGCTGCTCAAACAGCATTCCTGTTGACGCCTCATAATCGGCAACCTTGTCGCCCGTAACAAGCCCGAAGCCTTGCAGTGTAAAGCCGACAAGTGCCGCCATAACACCGCTGATGCTTTTCTTAATAAGCGTGCTGAACGTAGATATAACGCCCTCACGGCGTCTGCCGGTTATCAGTTCATCAACATCTGTAATATCGGGGAAAATATTTGTTGAAACAAAACCGAGTCCTGACATACCGAACGGATATAAAATCATACTGAGCATCATAAGCGCAATCCACAGATAAGACATTGCGCCGCCCTTATCCTGCTGCATAAACAAGCCGATTGCAAGACCTGCCACCATAAGCGGAGTAACTATATTGCCGCATTTTTTCTTGCCCCGTTTAATTGTGAGTTCATAGTTAAGCGGAAACGCTGCCGCCTCGGCAACGCCTGCAACGGCATTGTAAATTGCGTATTTGCCATACTGGTTTGCAAGATATTTAATATAATACACCTTTGAATTTGCATAAAATCCTGTTGAAAACTGATGTGCCACACTCATAAAGAAATACTGGCGGAAGGATTTATTTTTAAACACAAGTACATATTCACGGATTATGTATTTTAAATCAAGTTTTTCATTATGAATACCAAGCGAACTCGGTTCTTTAGTGGTTTTGAATGTCAGGAAAACAGACACCGAATAGAAAACTGCAAGCACAATACCAATAATCAGAAACGGAGTTCTTGATGCAGATGTAAGCGTACCGTTTGAACCGAATATCGCAAGAATCAATACCGCAATGCCGAAGGACGGCACCATTCCTGCAGAATTGAACAGATAACCGACCGAATTATACTGCGTTCTTAAATCATAATCGGGTGCAAGTTCGGGCAGCATTGCCGTGTGCGGAACGCTGATAATTGTAAACGCCGTTTTATAAAGCATATAAATCAGCACATAATAAACCATTGCCGATTTTGGATTTTCTGCGCCATTCAGTCCAAAACTGTTCCACAAAAGCGAATACGAAATAAGCAGAACAGGAATTCCGAGCAGAAGATATTTTCTGTGCTTGCCGTATTTTGACCGTGTTCTGTCTGTAATAATACCCATAACAGGGTCTGTCACAGCGTCCCATATGGTTGCAAGCATAACGACTATGCCTGCCTGATTCAGCGAAAGATTTACAACATCTGTTAAAAATATTGTAAAATACATACTGATAATGTACCCTGCACCGCCGAGAAACATATTTGAATAACTGTAGTTAATCATTGGAACAACAGTTGATTTAAAATCGCCTTTAATTCCCAGAGCCTTTTTAATTTTTTCTCCCATAAATTATTTCCCCATAATATATGACATACTGATAAATACGCAAAAACCAAAGGCATATAAATAAATCCGTGCCTTTGGTTCAGTTATCTGTAATCAATATAAAACTTTTGAAAGAATAAAGCATACCCACAAGGCCGCAACAAAGAATCCCTCAGCAGGAATTGCAAGTTTTGTATAAGGGCACTTCCAGCCTTTATCAACACAAAGGAAAATGCTTCTTGTTACAAACACTGTTGTTGAAAAGAATAATCCGCCGACAAGCGAATAAACAGGTGTCTGAAGTGCAATAGTTAAATACAGCAAGAATGCACCGAGTGCAAAAGAAATACCGCCGTAATAAACACGGATTTCCGTTTTGCCTGCATTATCAACAGGTTTTACCGAAAAACTTTCGGCGTTTTTAACAGGACTTATGATAAACACAATCGCCATTGCAAAAAAGTACCCCACAAGTCCTATTACAGCAATTCCCGCAGGAATATTGCTGAAAAAAACAGTCTTAATAGTTTCCATAAAATTACCCCTTAAATAATTCAGTAATTTCATTATAACCGCTTTTTTTTAATAAGTAAATACAATATTGATTATTTTTTAACA
>JACTVT010000041.1 GCA_014465955.1 Eubacterium sp.
GTCGGCTCGGTCGGTGCTTCTGCTTCGCAGAGGTGTCCACTGGACACCCGCACCCTCGACGCACCGCAAAAATATTAACTTAATATATAAATAGAATATATATTAAGTTACCAAAAGTCAAGAAAGTATTGAATTTGTTTACAATTTAGGATATACTCAAATTAGAAAATTTTATTACCTAAAAAGGGGAACATTTATAATGAGCATTTCAAAAAAACTATTCGGAACACTTAAAGACGGCACAGCCGTTGATCTTTACACAATTACAAATAAAAGCGGTGCATCCGTATCACTTCAGACGCTCGGCGGCGGTATTCAGGCAATCAATGTGCCTGACAGAAACGGCTGTCTTGCCGATGTTGTGCTCGGATTTGACAATCCTGAGCAGTACACCGACCCGGACCTCGGCTATCAAGGGCTTTTAGTCGGCAGAGTGGCAAACAGAATCAGGGATGCAAAATTTTCAATTGACGGCGTTGAGTACAACACGCCTGCAAATCAGGGCACATGGACTCTGCACGGCGGCGGACGTTTCAGTTTCAATGTATGGGACGTTGCCGAAACAACAGAAAATTCGGTAACCTTCAGCAGATTTTCACCCGATATGGAAGACGGCTTTCCGGGAGATTTCACAATGGCGGTTAAATATACCTTTACCGATGACAATATTTTAAGGCTTGAATACATTGTAAAAGCCGACAAAAAAACAGTTGCCTGCCCCACAAACCATGCTTATTTCAACCTTTCGGGAAACGACGATGAAACAGTTGAAAACCATTATCTTAAAATCAACGCCGATTATTTCACCGAAACAGACGATAATCAACTTCCTACAGGAAAACTCGGCGAAGTAAAAGGCTCAATGCTGGACTTTACAGAGTCACATAAAATAGGCGACAGAATTGACGAGCCGCACCGTGCAATTATTGACGGCATAGGCTACGACAACAACTACTGCCTGAGAAACAAACTCGGTGAATTTGCCGAGGCTGCCGTTCTTTACCACGAAAAATCGGGCAGAAAAATGACTGTTTATACCGACCTGCCGGGTGTTCAACTTTACTGCGGCGGTTGGCTCAAAAAAGAAAAAAGCGATTACAACAGAGGCAAAAACGGCAATGTTTCTTTCAGACGAGGCGCTGCGCTTGAAACACAGTTTTACCCCGACAGTGTAAACCACCCCGATGAATTCCCGTTTGCATATGTTGAGCCAAACAAAGAATTTAAAACAGTTACCGAATTCAGATTTACAGTAGAATAAAATCGGGTTGTCGGTAACGCCGCACCCCCCCACGGGCAATTCGTGAATTGCCCCTACAAAACGCCAATAACACTCTTGCAGAGGACGATGCCCACATCTTCCCGCAAAGCAAAAACCGCATAAAATAAACAAAAGCTCGGTTGCGCAACCAATAGTTGCATAAATTCAACTTAAAATGTATAGTATTCCACAGGTGCTTTTGCTATGCTTTTAATGAGGTGATTAAATGAATAAAAACACGGCAGAAAGGCTGTATGAATACAGACGTGCCAACCACTTTTCGCAGGAAGAACTTGCAGAAAAGATAGGCGTTTCAAGGCAGGCAATTTCAAAATGGGAGCGAGGCGAGAGCAGCCCCGATACTGACAATCTGATTGCACTTGCAAGACTTTATAACATTTCTATTGATGAATTAATCAACGGCGAGGCACCCCCTGCACAGGCCGTTATTAATGATGAAAAAGAAAATACAAACGATACAGAATACAGCGAATATTCTTACGGCACCGCCGAAGATGACGCCGACAGTCAAAACACACATAAAGGCGGTGCAAATTTTAATAACGGCAAGGACAGTGTTCATATCGGCTTTGACGGTATTCATATTGAAACAGAAAAAGACAGTGTGCATATAGGTCCTGACGACATAGGCGCAAGAGGCAGACGGAAAGCACCGAGAAATCCGTTTATTCACGCAGTGCTTCCGCTCGTATGCGTTGTTGTTTATCTTATACTCGGCTTTACAACATCAATGGGCTGGGCATACGGCTGGCTGCTGTTTTTGCTGATACCGATAGCAGAAAGCCTTTACTCGGCAATACAAACTAAAAACCCGTCAGCCTTCTGCTACCCTGTCTTTGTAGTATTTTTATATCTTGCAATCGGCTTTATGTTTCACGTATGGCACCCGACATGGATATTGTTTATAACTATTCCTGTTTTCTATGTAATGTGTGATTCCATCAAAAAGACAAGAGCGGAAAAATACAGTGAAGAAAACTACACACAAACCGCATATCAGAACAACGGCACATACTACACACCGAATGTTGACGAAACAAAACCGCACAAAAAAAGCAAAAGCGGTGTAACCGCTATTATAATGACGGCTATATGTGCAATAATGGTAATAATTGTTGTGGCAATAAGTTGTGTGTTCGGTTTTTTAAACAGGCTCGGCATAAACGATATGGTTGAGGATTTTGCCTCGTGGATACCCTATGTTGCAAGCGACGGATACTACGACAATTACGACGAAGCACGCTACAGCGTAGGCAATGCAGAGATTGATGCCGATATGGTGCAGAATATCGACATTGAATGGATTTCAGGAAATGTGGATATTGAATATTATGACGGCGATACCATTTCCTTGAGTGAAAATGAACAGTCTGATGAAAATCACAAACTGCGCTATAAACTTGATAACGGCACACTTGATATTAAGTACATCAAATCAGGTGTGTTAAAACGCCGTAACGGCAATCTTAATCTTTCAAAAGAACTTACAATTTATATCCCAAAAGATAAGGTAATTAATAATATTGATGTTGAAAGTGTGTCGGCAGGAATCAATTCCGAAATCACTGTAGGCGATTTTGACGCCGAAACCGTTTCAGGCAATATTATCGCAGACGGCATAATGAACTCGGCTGATGCAGAAACTGTTTCGGGAAATATTACATTCATCTGCCCGCAGTCTTTTTATGAACTGAGCACAGACAGTGTTTCGGGCGAAACGCAAATCATAATTCCGAAGGACATAAGCGGCTTTTACGTAACGGCAAGTTCTGTTTCGGGCAGAATAAACGCAGATGATTTCAATATCAGCGGCAAAGCGCTTGACTATACCTACGGCGCAGGCGGACCTGAAATCAGTTTCAATTCCGTCAGCGGCAGTTTAAATATTAAAGGACAATAATTATAAAAATACAACGAGTTTTAAAAAAGCAATACAGAATACGTAGGGCGGGCTGGTCTCGCCTGTCGGCTCGGTCGGTGCTTCTGCGATGCAGAGGTGTCCACCGGATACCCGCACCCTCAGCCCGCCGTTTTTCGGGAGAGCACAGAGTCTCTCCCCTACAAGCAGCGTTTCGGTTATAAACGTAATGGTCGACGAGTACATCGACCATTATAATCCCTCCACCGCAAGCGGTCTCCCTCCCTTTAACAAGGGAGGCATTTTTTTTAAAAAACTTTGAGAAATGCAAAAAACGCCAAAAGGTGCAGAAATTCGATATTTCTGCATCTTTCCATATACACTATTGAAAGACGGTGCGTCGAGGGTGCGGGTGTCCGGTGGACACCTCTGCGCAGCAGAAGCACCGACCGAGCCGACAGGTGAGACCGCCGCACCCTACAGTAATGTAGTTACCATACCACATTATTAAATTCGGCGTGATTCTGACCATTTATCAAAGTTTTTTTAGTTCTCTTGCAACACTTTCGGTAATTTTATATACTTAATATACGTAAACCGGTTTAAAATTTATTTCAGGAGGTGCAGTATGAGCGAAAAGGAACTTGTAAAGAAAGCCCGAAACGGTGATAAAGATGCCTTTTGCGAACTTTACGGCATTTACAAATCACGGCTTTTCAATTATGCATTTTACAGGCTCGGCACTGTTCACGATGCCGAAGACGCCGTATCCGAATGCGTACTGTCTGCATATCAGCAGATAAAAAACCTGAAAAGCGAAAATGCTTTCTGCGTGTGGATTTTCAAAATACTTTACTGCACCTGCGCAGACGCAATTAAAAATCAGATAACGCAGCGCGGCACGGAAAATATAGACGATCTGAAAAATATTTCTTCTGCAGATTACGAAAAATACATAGCCGCCGCCGAACTTAAAAATGCACTGGAAAAACTGGATGACGACGAAAAAAATATTGTGCTGTTATCTGTAATTGCAGGCTTTAAAAGCAAGGAAATTGCAAAAATAAGCGGTCTTACTGCGGGCAGTGTCCGCTCAAAACTCAGCCGCAGCCTTGCAAAAATGAAAAACGAACTTGAAAATTAATTTAAACAGGAGAACGAAATGAAAAAAGATTATAATTCGCTTGATTATGTTAAGCAGAAATTTGACAGCGCTTTTCTTGAAACTCCTGACTCGCTCAGCGAAAGCGCAATAAAAGAAAAACTGGGCAATCTGCTTGAGCAGAGCGCCCCGAAAAAAGCAAAAAGAATACCGTTAAAACAGATTATCAGCATTGCAGCCTGCTTTATACTTGTTATCACCACACTCACCTCGTTTAATGCTTTAAACGGAAAAATCCCCCCTGTCACAGGCGTAAAAAACGGCGGTACATCATCGGCTGTTTCCGCCTTCAACAGTTATGCAGAACTTAACAGATACTTTCATTCTCTGAAAAAAAATAAGCTTTATTATCCGTCAGACCTGCCTATAGGCTGTGATTTTGACGGAATAGGCAGCGGACTTATACCCAAAACAAGTGCCGACCAGAGCAGCGTTTTGGAATCAAATTACGCAATGACATACAAAAACTATATTTTTTATGTATTAGGCAGAGAGCTGTGTATCTATAGAACAGACAATGATAAAATTGAAAAAGCAAACACTCTTACTTTAGGGTACGACAATGATGAAGGCGAAACCGTATATATTAAGGATATTTTGATTTTTGAAAACCGCCTTGCAGTCAGTATTGAAAAAAGAACTAAAAAAGCAGTTGAAACCGACCTTCTGATTTATGATATTTCAGACCCCGAAAATCCGCAGGAAATCAACAGATTTACACAATCCGGTTTTTATTATGCCCTCTCTATGTCAGACGGCACTATACATCTTGTAACGGATTTTCGCGCATACAAAAAAAGTTCAATGCCTTACACAATAAATAACGCCAAAAAGCAAAAATTAGATGCAGAAGATATTATTTATACCGATGCTTTTTCAAACGCCGATTTTACCGTAATCAGTTCAATTAATATTAATGACGGTAAAATGACTGATTCTGCAAAAGCAATACTCGGCAACTGCGCTGAAATTTATTTCGGCAGTCAAAATATTTATATTGCAAATTACAGTTATGACAAAGATTTATTTAACAAAACATCTGATTATCAACACGGATTTTATGAGGACCGCTCTGAATACAGCAAAACACAGATTGTAAAAATCACTGCCACCGATGGAAAAATTGAAGCCACCGGTTTTGCAGAAACAAGCGGTTATGTAACAAAATGCTTTTCTATGGCTGAAACAAACGGAATTTTTAAAATTATAACCAATTCCTATGTCGATAATGAAATTGAAAAAAATACTCTCTATACATTTGATGAGACATTCAACATTATAAACGAATATGATATACCCTGCGGTGCAGAAAGCATTCAGGCGATAAGATTCAAAAACAATTCAACATCAATTATTACCTTCAATGATAGTTTTGAAAAAATGTATACTGTTAATACCGCAAACCCCCAAAACCCTGAAGTTACAGAATGCTTTGATATAGAGGGATATATAAACTACTTTGTTGATATTGATGATAATTGTTTCATAGGTGTAGGCGAAGGGAACATTCCGACCGCTACCGGCAGTATGGGCAGTGATATTGTAAGAATTACAACATTTGATAATTCCGATAAACAACACCCCATTGTAAGCAACACACAAATTATCGAAGAATATTATTCACCCGCATCAGATGATTATAAATCGTTAATCATTAACCACGAAAAGAAATATTTTGCATTATCTTACTATGCTCACGAATACATAAATGATAATGTTACCATCGCAAACGGTATTTTAACATTCAGAATTGAAAATGGAAAAGCAGAAAAAATACATAATTTCAATCCCGATTTCAACCGTGACGGTTTCATCTATGCAAAATGCATATCCATAAATGATTATGTTTATCTTTTTGATGATTTTGATAATCCGAAATCATTTTGCGTCGAATAAAAAAACAACCCCGGCGGAGAAGTCCGTCGGGGAATATTTTTACCACTTATTATGCACTCTTTCGGCGAATACAAGTTTGTCTTTAATTTTAATTTCCGTGCCGTCGTCAAGGATTGCCGTGCCTGAAATAAGACCGAAAACCTGATGCGGAATCATACAAATCAGTTTAAGATCAACAGGCGCCTGTCTGTCAATAATCGGCTTGAATTCCATTTCAAATCTGCCGTCGCTTGAAGTGAAAGTCCACGGTTTTGTGTAAGCAAAATCGCCGTTTTCTTTCGGAATATTGAAAGAAATATTTTCCAGTTTATGCGATTTGCCGTTGTAAAACAGCATATTTTCGCTTGCCGCACTCGTATTGCCGAAGCCATAGCCTATATTAAAACCGAACGTACTGCCGTCGTCAAGCACCATCTGACCTGAGCCCCAATACCACGTGTTATCGTAAGTCCACACACCTCTGCCCCAGTCAAGCGTTGCGAGAGCGCCGTTTTCCCTGTTGAATTCATAACGCCTGCCGTCATACTCAAAAAAGCCCTCGGCGCGCATACAGTTGATTTTCTGATTATAATAGAAATGCTTATCCTTATCAAAAGGCGTTGCGATGACCATGCTTTCTTCGGGGATTTCGGTAAGCTCCACATCAAAAACAAGGCACTTTTTACTGTTGCAGAAATTATCATAAGTACCGTAAAGCCTGCGCTTTTTGCCGTCATTCAGAAAGTGCATATCAGCCGTGCCGACCTTGGCGTTAATATCGCCCTTAACGCTTGTTGACGGAAAGCCCATTTTACCGAGCGGGAAAAAGCCAAGCTCGCTGTCGTTGAACTGAACAGGATTTTTGCCGTATTCAAGAAATGAAACAGACAAACAGCTTACATAACCCGAATCGGAAATCGTAAGGCAAAGGCCGTAATCCTGCGTGCCTATATAATAATAATCCCATTCCTTAATACGGATTTTCGGCGCTTTAATATCTGATCTGCTGTACTGCCAATGCAGTTTTTTTGCAAAACCCGGTTCGGCAATGTTGCCGTTTTCATCTAAAAGTCTTTGACTTTTCGTAATTTCATGCTGCATAATATTTACCCCTTTTATGCTTATTATTTAATTTAATACTATCATAATGCATATTAAATGTCAAAAAAAATCACATAAAAAATTTAAAAAAATAATAAAAAATATGTTGACAACACAATGATAATCTGCTATTATATTAGAGCACTAAGCGATATACATTCCTCTATAGCTCAGTCGGTAGAGCATGCGGCTGTTAACCGCAGGGTCGTTGGTTCGAGTCCAACTGGGGGAGCCATAAAAGGGTAACAAAAAAGATGCCCTGCGAAAAGCCTTGATTTTTCAAGGCTTTTTTGCTTTTTATTAGGATTTTTTCCAAGATAGTTTTATAAATGCCAAACAGCAAATAATCCATTCCTGTTGGATTTGAACCCTCGCACAATTGAATATCAATAAAATCAGGCAGATAGAAATCGAAAAATCCATCTGCCATTTTTTGTATATACATAGCCAATCGTTGATGAATGTAACTCATTCAAGCGGTTGGCTTTTTTAATTTTATATATTTTTTTAAGACTGAAAGGAGCTGTAAAATTATGAACAAATTTGAATCAGAAAGAAGATTTGCCGAGCGTATGAAAAGGTGTTATCCGCCGGGTACGAGATTATTGCTCTTAAGTATGGACGATCCTTATGCACCAATAGATTGTGGAACAAGAGGCACGGTTGTCCATGTGGACGATGCTGCACAAATCCATATGGAATGGGATAACGGCAGAACTCTTGCCCTTGTTCCCGGTGAGGATTCATTCAGAAAATTGACCGATGAGGAACTTGCGGAAGAACAAAATAATGAAATGGACGAAGGTAACGCTCCCGTCCTCGGAATGTGAGGTGCAAAATAAAAATATTGGTTTGATGCATATGTCCATTAGAGTATTGGATATGTTCTGCGGAATGAGTGCGTTTCGCAGCGCAGCAGAAAAAATAGGCGGCTTTGAGTTTGTGGGGTACTGCGATAACGACCCTACAGCCATAGCTGCCTATCGCACTTTATACAACACCGAAGGAGAAATTTATTATGATAACGCAAGAACCGTCAACACAGATGAAATCCCTGATTTCGATCTTCTTGTCGGAGGCTTCCCGTGCGTTGCCTTTTCAGCCGCAGGACGAAGATTGGCGTTCAAGGATGAAAGAGGAACTTTGTTCTTTGAACTTGCCCGAATACTTGAAGCAAAACGTCCTGCATTTTTCGTCTTTGAAAATGTTCCCCCTATCCGAACGATTCAAAAGGGGCAGGTTTTTACGGCCATCCTCAGCGAAATATCTCGATTGGGGTATGTGTGCGAATGGCAGTGTGTTGACGGCTCGGCTTACCTTCCCCAAAGCAGAAAGCGGGTGTTCATTGTCGGATATCTTGATTCCCGATGTGCCGGAGAAATATTACCTCTCGAAAGAAAAAGCGGTACGCCTCTTTCCGAACTCACCGACAAAGCTTCTCAGGGAAACAGAGTCTATGATGCAAAAGGTGCAGCCATAACACTGACAGCCTCCTGCGGTGGTTTTGGCGGTAAAACCGGAATGTATTTTGTGGATATGAATGAAAATTCAAAAATAACGGATACGGCACGGTGTATCACTGCAAGGCATAATGCGGGTTTGAGCAATCGTAAAGGTGAACATTCGGGTGTTTTCGTGGAAGATGACGGCGTATATCCTGTTATCAATCCCGACAGAGAAAAAATCAGGCAGAACGGTCCTAGGGTAAGAGAAAACGGAGCTCCGGCATTTTGCATTACAGTTGTTGACAGACACGGGGTTATGCATAAAGGCAGAATAAGAAGATTGGTTCCGCAGGAATGTTTCCGCCTGATGGGTTTTACCGATGAGCAGTTCTTTAAATTGAAAAATGAACTCGGACTAGCCGATTCCAAGCTATATAAATTGGCTGGCAATAGCATTATGGTGCCTATTTTGGTGGATATATTATCCCGAATTAAAAAAGTAAATCAAAAATACAGTATTTTGAAGGAGGAAAAATAAATGCCGAATCATGTTGAAAATATCATTACCTTAAAAGGCGATGAAAAGAAAATCCGTGAAATGCTTGAAGCAATAAAAAACGACGATTACGGCTTGGGCACGGTGGATTTTAATAAGATTATCCCTATGCCTGAAAGCTTGAACATTGAAGCAGGCAGCAGAACGGACAGAGGACTTAAAGCATACAGCGATTTTATTGATGTTTATGTTTTCGGCAGGAATACCGAAGACGCATTAAATGCAATTCAAAATATACCGAGAGAAAGCGAAGATGTATTTTTAAAGCAAAGAACCGATGTTAAAATCAATGAATGGGAACTTGGAAAAATCGCTTGGAATAATATTCAAAATTACGGTGCTCCCACTTGGTACGAATGGAGTATCAATAATTGGGGTACAAAATGGAATGCCTATGGTTATGATGAAAATGCAGATTACAGTGGAAATGAAAATCTGTGGTTTCAGACTGCATGGTCAGCACCGCACTCCATATTTCAAAAACTGTCCGAAATGTATCCCGATATTACCTTTGAACATGAGTGGGCGGATGAAGATATAGGAGCAAACTGCGGACGGAAAATTTACAGAAACGGCGAATGCACCGAGGAATATTATCCCGAAAGCGAAAAAGACTGTATTGAATTTGCCTGCCGTATTTGGGACTACGATCCTGCCGAGCTTGATTTAATGCTGAATAAAGCGGAAAACGGATATATCAATATTGAAAATGATGAATTTGACCTGATTTCGCTTTTCGGTAAGCCTGCTCTGTTTACAAACGAAAGACTGACCGATGCGGACATTCCCAAAGGACTGTATTGCTATCATTTGCGCCATAGCGATGATGGCTGCAGTTTTGCAACTGTCGAGCCGAAAGTCAAAGTCAATCACGGCGGCAGCGTTATCACCGATGAACCGATTGATTTCGGCGAACAGGGATATATTTCCTTTACCGAAAATACAGAACCGAATTTTATGAGCGAAAATATGACTTTTGGTGAATATATGCGCGGAGAGTTTGACCAGAGCGAAAATGAATCTCAGCAAATCGGAGGTATGCATTTATGAGTGTTAAACAAATTACCACAGATGATCTTCGCAAGATGAAAGGCAAGGAAGGTCTTATCCTGCAAGGCTGCGGCGGCAGTCTTGATGAATGGGTAGACGGCATTAATGATATGCTTACGGAATCTGCAATATTGCTTGACGGTACAAAATTCAAGGCTGAAAATTGCTGTGTCTTTGAAAACGAAGGTCTCACTAACCTTATGTTCCCGTTTTCCGAGGATGTTAAACTTGATATGGGTAAGCTCGCTATGTGGCGGTTACGGACACACGAAAATTTCGGCGGCAAATGGCTGTCCGATTATGTGGATAACAGGCTCGGCGGGTTTATTTCCGAAGAAGCGGTAGAAAAGAAAAAGCCTGACTGCAAGCTGATCGGTGAAGACGGCAATGTGTTTAATTTGCTTGGAATTGCATCCCGAACATTACGCAGTAGCGGACTTGCAGATCAGGCAAAAGATATGTGTGATAGAGTATATTCATCCGGCAGTTACGGTGAGGCGCTTTGCATTATAGGCGATTATGTAAATATCACGGGCGATGATGATTTGGATGAATGCGAAGACGAATCTATGGAATTTGGAGGGATGTAAATGGAAGTTGCAATGCTAATTATCGGTTTGTTGATTGGCGGATGTATCTCGACTGCACTTCTTTGCTGTGTACAGATAAACCGGATCAATTCCTACGAGCAAACCATTCAAAATCTTTTGGAAAAACTGAATAAGGATTAAGGAATATATCGGCGGTATCAATTGTTGTCTGAGACAGAATTGGTACCGCTTTTTTGTTTTAACAGCAATTGATACCTCGTACCGAAAGTGAGGTGATCAATATGAAAACTCCTGTATCAAGGGTTGGCAATAAAACTGCTATTCTGCATATTTTGTATGCACTGTTTCCGCTAAACTACAGTCGCTTTATTGATGTGTTCGGCGGTTCGGGCAGCGTACTGCTCGGTAATCCCGAAATCTGTCCTTTTGAAGTATATAATGATTTCGACCGCAATCTTGCTAATTTGTTTCGCTGTATGAAAGAGAGAACAATGGCTGTAATCCGTGAACTCGGATTTTGCCATCTGAATTCCCGTGAAGATTTTATAGCTATACGCCGTTTTTTTGAAAATGAGCAGTTTGACGATAAGTATCTGTCAGATGAATTACGGCTGACGCAAATTTTGTTTCCACCACCTGAGGCGAAGGAACTTACGGAAATGCGTAAAAGGATTACGGCGGATTATGACGTCCGCAGAGCCGCAATGTTCTTAAAGCTCCTGCGTTTCAGTTATTCAAGCAGCGGAAAATCCTACGCTTCACAGCCTTTTGACATCCGAAAACTGTTCGGCTTGATTTCACAGCTGCAAGAGCGTATGGCAAATGTAGTAGTGGAGAATCAGGATTTTGAAACGCTGATTAAGCATTACGACCGACCCGATGCGTTCTTCTATCTTGATCCGCCGTACTTCTCCACAGAGGATATGTACGAGGTAGGCTTTGGATGGGATGACCATGTAAGACTTCGGGATACGCTGAAAAACATCAAAGGCAAATTTTTGCTGTCCTACAACGATTGCGATGAAATCCGTGAACTGTACAACGGATTTTCAATACCGTGATTGAGAAAACGGCTCCCGACACATTCGTTAATGTAAACGAACAGTATGATGTTGAACTGACTTATGTAGGTCAGGATATATCAGTAACGAATACGGCTTTATCGGTGTATAACGAAAGACAAAAAGTAACTGTTTCACTCTTAAAGGAATTATCTCAGGATGAGAGATTCAAACTCGGAATGAATAATGAAATCTTATCTGTTCAGTTTGGTATTTATGCAAATGAAGATATAACTGCCGCTGATGGAACAGCTATTCCAAAAGATGCGTTAATCACTTATGGTAACTGTGATGAAAACGGCAAGCTCACATTTAACTGTGATTTACCAATCGGATTTAAGTGGTATGCAAAGGAAATCGCAACAGATAACCACTATATTCTCTCGGATAAAAAGTACGAATTTACAACCGTATATCAGGGACAGGATATTGAAACCATCAAAAGCTTTAATATTCGTACACGCAAGATTAAGAACAGTGAAATCAGAAAAAAGATCGGAGGAAATATTATATGAAAAAGAAGAAAGTATTCAGTATTCTGCTTTGTGTACTGGTGTTCGCAGTAATAACTGCCTGCTTTTCGGTAACGGCGTTTGCCGCAGGCGATGTGGCAAGTGCAATTGAGAGCACATGGAAAGCTGCACAGTCGCAGATTAAAACAGTCGTAAACAATGTTGTCTTTCCTGTAGTGGATATGATTTTGGCAATCTTGTTTTTCGTTAAGGTCGGCACCTCGTATTTTGAGTACCGCAAGCACGGACAGTTTGAATTTGCCGCACCGGCAATCCTTTTTGCCTGCCTTATCTTTACCCTTACGGCACCGTTGTATATATGGACAATTTTATAAAATCATACGGTGGGATTGGAGGTGATGACCTATCTTTGACTGGTTAGGGGACATAATTTCCGGTTTAGGAGATGCAATTGGCAGTGTATTTGACACGCTCGGACAGCAGATATCCAATGTTATTTGGAATACAATGCTGCAGTGGTTTTATGAAACCATTTACGGTGCGGTTGCGGACTTTTTCACGCTGATGGGCAATATGGGTGCGGATATCTTTGACCTTGATTGGGTGAAGGCAACGATAAAGTTATTTACGCTGTTTGGTTGGGCACTTTTTATTGCCGGAGTTGTAGTTGCCGTATTTGATGTGGCAATTGAATATCAGTGCGGCAGAGCAAATGTTAAAACCACTGCAATCAATATTTTAAAAGGCTTTTTTGCCTGCTCGCTTATAGGAATTGTGCCTGTGGAGCTGTATAAATTCTGCATCAGTCTGCAAAATACTTTTTCGCATGATTTATCCCGAATTTTTGCAGGAACGCAGTCGCTGGATCTTGCAGGACAAAGCACAAGTGTGTTGCAAGGCAGTTTCGCTGTTTCCACACAGATAAACTTTAATCTGTTTAATCTTCTTGCATTGATTGCTTTTGCTTATTGCGTAATTAAGATCATCTTTGCGAATATCAAGCGAGGCGGAATTTTGCTTATTCAGATGGCTGTCGGCAGTTTATATATGTTCTCCGTTCCGAGAGGATATACGGACGGCTTTGTGCAGTGGATGAAACAGGTTGCGGCAATCTGCTTAACGGCATTTATGCAGACTACTTTGCTGTTTCTCGGATTGCTTACCTTTCCCGGCAATATGCTCCTCGGACTCGGAATCATGCTTGCAGCGAATGAAGTCCCCCGAATCGCACAGCAGTTTGGTCTGGATTCAAGCGTTAAGGTTAATATGATGAGCGTTGTTCACGCGACTACAACAGCAGTAAATCTTACTCGTTCGGTTGCAAGGGCAACAGGTAAGTAACAAAAAAGCAAACTTTCTGTAAAATATGAATTTTCCCCTTGATATTATTTCGGTATGCCGATATAATAAGAGAGAGGTGTGAATTAGTATGATTATAGACAGCTTGCTGAAAAAGAAAAATATGACAAAATACCGATTGGCTGTAGAAGCTGGCATTCCTCACGCTACACTCAATGATATTTGCAGCGGAAAGACAAAACTTGAAAAATGCTCTGCCGAGACGGTATATAAATTAGCAGGTGTTCTCGGTGTACCGATGGAAATACTGACTGAAAGCGGTATCAGGGAAACTGAGCGTGAACGGTCATATGAATACGGTTTGCCGGAGTATCTTCAACACGATTTGGACGCATACAAAGACGGATTAAAGAATAAATCTTCCATTCTTGACTGCCTGTGGGGCGAACTGTATGGGAGCATCAATATGGCACAAATTACAGACGGCGTTATTACACCCGAACATGCGGATTATCTGCGCCAAAAATATTTATGAAAAGGAGTCCGTATATGAACCAAAAAATAGATTTTACAAATTGTCCCCGTGTACTTGACAGGGCATTCAACGGGGCGAACGGAAAGAAAATAGCAGTAGAGTATAACGGCAGACCGTATATGCTGAAGTTTCCTCCTTCGGGAAACGGAAAGCCTACGGAGCTGTCCTATACAAACAGCTGTGTCAGTGAACACATCGCAAGCAGTATTTTCAATATGCTCGGCATCAAGGCTCAGGAAACCATGCTCGGCACTTTTACCGTAAACGGAAAAGAAAAAATTGTCTGTGCATGCCTTGACTTTACGGAAGACGGCAAGAAATTTTATGATTTCTGTTCTATCAAGAATACCGTCTTGGATTCCGATTCAAACGGAAGCGGTACTGAGCTTGAGGATATTTTAGAAACCATTGAAAAACAGCAATATGTTGATCCGATTGTTCTGAAAGATCATTTCTGGGATATGTTTGTTGCAGATGCTCTGCTCGGCAACTTTGACCGTCATAACGGAAACTGGGGCTTTTTATATGATCCGAAGAATAAACAGCGTGAGATTGCACCTGTCTATGACTGCGGAAGCTGTCTGCTGCCGCAGGCTGATGACAAAGTAATGCAGGATGTGTTAACCGATGAAAATGCACTAAACCTGAGAATTTATCGTTTTCCAACTTCTGCAATAAAACTGCACGGCAATAAGATTAATTATTATGATTTTTTGTCAGATGTCGAATATGAAGATTGCAATCAGGCGGTAAAACGAATTTACGAACGAATTGATATGAATGAGATTAAGGCGTTTATTGACAGTGTCCCGTATATCTCCGATTTGCAAAAGGATTTTTATAAAGAATACATTTCGGCAAGAGCTGATTTGATCCTTCGTCCCGCATATGAAATAGCAGAAGAAACGCAGAATGAAACCGGACCGATAATGTCTATGTAACAGAATCTTTTATACGAGCCATCGCTTTGCACAGCGGTGGCTTTTCTATTTTAGCGAGGTGATAACAAAATGACACAATATTTATATCCCCAAAACTTAAAAGCTACTGCAAATCTGTGGCTTTGGAGTTTGAAAGATTTTTGTATTTTAGGAATTGCCGCATTGTTATCCATAGTGATTTTAGTACAGACAAGAATTGTAATCCCTGCCGCCGTGACCTTGTGTTACGGCTTTTTAACTATCCGTATGGATGATACTACTGTGCTTGATTTTATCAAATATGCTGTGCGGTACTTCATATCTACTCAACAGCATTATGAATGGAGATGATAAATAAATGTTAAAAGAAAAACAACAGAAAAAAAGAAAAGGACGCTCGGTGCAGGATTTAATCGGCATCAAAACCTTTACAAAATACGGACTCGCCACAAACAAAGGCGAGCTTTTATTTTACCTTGTTTCACCAACAAATATCTCGGTACTGTCTCATATGAATATCGAAATTAAAATCCGCCATCTGATGATGGTGCTGTCCGCCGTTCCCGATATTGAAATCACCTGCACCGATTCTTCTGAGTGTTTTGATGATAACAAATCATATTTACAGGAGAGATTATCGGAAGAACACAATCCGAAAGTCAGAAAGATTATTAAAAAAGATATAGATTTTCTTGATCATATCCAAATGGAAATGGCGACTGCAAGGCAGTTTTTGTTTATCGCAAGGCTTAAAAATACAAAGGATAAACAAACCTTTGATACGGCAAATCGCATTGAAAAAGTCATATCCGAACAAGGCTTTGAAACACACCGTATGAATAAGAATGAAATCAAGCGATTTCTTGCTCTGTACTTTGAAGCGAGCATGAACGGTGAACAAATGCCTGATACAGACGGCGAGCAGTTCTTTGAGGTGGATACAGATGAAGAAATCGAAGATTAGTCTAATAATTCTTATTTTTCTGCTGTCGGCGGTTACTATTCTGTGTGGATTTAAGATTCACAGCGAATTATCTGCCCGAAACCGTGAAAAGCAGGATTTTGAGAAAATAGTAAGCCTGGTTACAGTTGATGAAAATGATGACAGCGAATCTGAGAGCAAGCCGTCCGCCGAATCACAGACAGAAAAGAAACGAAATCTTAAAGAACTGTTAAAGCAAAACAGCGATTGTATTGGCTGGATATATATCCCCGGCACATCGGTTAACTATCCTGTAATGCATACGCCTGTTAATCCACAGAAATATCTTCGGCGGGATTTTTACGGCAATTACAGTCAAAGCGGCGTGCCGTTTTTAGATTCAAGATGCAATCTGACAGATACAAATTTAATTATTTACGGACATAATATGCGAAACGGAACCATGTTTTCAGAGATGAAAAATTATGTGAATGCTGATTTCAGAAAAGCACATCCGATTATTGAATTTGAAACAGCAAACGGTATATACAAATTCAATGTTATCAATGTAAAAATTACGGATACGGCAGATAAAAAATATAATGAAATATATTCATCAGACGGTCGCTTTTTAACCCTTTCCACCTGTTACGGAAATCGAAAAAGCGGTCGTATTTTAGTTATGGCAAAGGAGGAAATACAATAATGTTCAAACGAAAGCCAAAGGTATTGACACCCGAACAGGTCGAGGAAATCTGTACTAAAGATTTTTTTGATATGATACTGCCCGGTACGGTCAAATTCTTTTCCGACCATTATATCGTCGGTGACAGTTATCGCTGTGTATGGGTAATCAGGGAATATCCGCCGACTACCGAAGAACAGGCGATTTTATCGCAGCTCGGCGACAGAAGCGGCGTTACGCTTCGTATTTACCACAGGCTTGTGGAAAGTATGGAACAGCGTAAAATCATTCAGAACGCAACTCGCAGAAACAAGCTGAAATCGGGCGGTAATGATGTAAATGAAACCATTGAAGCCGAGGGCAACTTACAGGATGTTGTGGAGCTTCTTGCCAATCTGCGTAAAAACAAAGAACCTCTGCTACACTGTTCTGTGTTTATTGAATTAAAAGCAAAAAATATGGATGCGCTTAAGGAACTGCAAAGTGAAATTGCAATGGAGCTGACACGCTCTAAAATTTCGGTTGACAGATTAACACTTCGTCAAAAAGAAGGTTTCCTTTCTGTTCTGCCTGTGGGCGCAAATCAGTTCGGCGCACAATATGAGCGCGTCCTGCCAGCCAGCTCTGTTGCCAATCTATATCCTTTTAATTTTTCAGGTAAAACCGACCCACAAGGCATATATATCGGCAGAGATAAATTCGGCAGCAATGTGCTTGTGGATTTTGATCGCCGAGCTGAAGACAAAACGACATCTAATATTCTCATTCTCGGCAACAGCGGTCAGGGAAAAAGTTATCTGTTAAAACTGATACTCACCAATATCAGAGAATCAGGCAAGAGTATTTTGTGTCTTGATCCCGAATCGGAGTATGAGGAAATCTGTACTAGCCTCGGCGGTTGTTATATTGATTTCCTGTCCGGAGAATACACCATCAATCCTTTAGAACCAAAGGCATGGTCAGATGGTGTTGAGGAAATTGATACAAATACCCCTGAAGCATTTAAGAAAGTTACTCGCCTCAGTCAACACATTGCATTCCTAAAAGATTTCTTCCGCAGTTACAAGGATTTTTCCGATACACAGATTGACACAGTTGAAATCCTGCTCTCTAAGCTGTATGCACGATTCGGAATTACCGACAGCACGGATTACAGCAAAATGAAACCGACCGATTATCCCATTATGGAAGATTTCTATAACCTGTGCGAAGAAGAATTTATGACTTACGACAGCAAACGAAAATATCTTTACACCGAAGAAACACTCCAAGAGGTATGCCTCGGTATCCACTCTATGTGTGTAGGTGCTGAAAGTAAATACTTCAACGGCCACACGAACATCACAGACGATGCGTTTCTCGTATTTGGTGTAAAAGGCTTATTGGATACCAATAAGCGATTAAAAGACGCTATGCTATTTAACATCCTGTCTTTCATGAGCAATCAGCTTCTCGGCAAGGGAAATACAGCGGCAAGCATTGATGAGCTGTACCTCTTCCTCACGAACATGACGGCAATCGAATATATCCGCAATGCTATGAAGCGTGTGCGTAAAAAAGATTCCTCGATTATTCTGGCAAGTCAGAACATCGAGGATTTTTTGATTCCGTCTATCCGTGAGTTCACAAAGCCGCTGTTTTCTATCCCGACGCATCAGTTCTTGTTCAACGCAGGTCAAATCAATCCTAAGGAGTATATGGATGCCTTACAGGTTGAGCCGAGCGAATTTGAACTGATCAAGTATCCCGAAAGAGGAACCTGTCTGTACCGTTGCGGAAACGAACGATATTTATTGCAGGTCATTGCTCCCGATTACAAATCTGCGCTGTTCGGAAAGGCAGGCGGGCGCTAATGAGTGCTACAGTTGCCGCTGCACTAAAAAAAGTCGCGGTATATGTTCTTACTGATAAAAAAGCATTAAAAACTGTTGTCGGAATTGTGATTGGGATTATTATCATAGTCGTTATGCCGATTGTTGCGGTAGTCTCTATATTCAACGGTAACATTGAAATAGACACCGACCGACTTCAAACAATGCTTGTGCAGAATTTATCTGCTGAAGAAAAAGCCAAACTGCAATTTGTTGAAGATACAATGAACAGTATTGATGAAAAAATGAAAGCCGCAGGGTTTGACGGCAGAGTAAAAGAAGCGCAGGTGCTTTATGTACTTGCGCTTTCCGATTCCTCTCACGATCCCGATTTTGCAGATAAGTTGGTCAGTTGCTTTCAGGAAAATCAGACGGATGAGCAGTTAATTGCTGCTGTTAATTCCGCATTCGGCACACAGCTTACCGCCGAAGATTTCGGAAAAGTTATGGGCAACATTCGTTCTTTGTATATTGATATTTCTGACTATGTTGATCCGAAAACGAAAAACAATCTTGATCTTGTAAAATGGGCAAAGCACGCACAGGAAAACGGCTGGGGATATGTTTGGGGTTCACACGGAAATCTGCTTGACAAAACCGAGCTGGAACGACTTGAATCCGTATTCGGCAGTCATGTTACCGATTACGATGATTTTATCCGTCATAACTGGATCGGTAAGCGAACAGCAGACTGCGTTGGTTTAATCAAAGGCTACGGATGGTATGATACCGAAAGCGAAAAAATCGCTGTTGGCTCAAACGGTATGCAGGACGTTACCGCTGACGGAATGTTCTCTGCCGCAATAGAAAAAGGCACGATTGATACCATCCCCGAAATCCCGGGTCTTACTGTTTGGCATGAAGGTCATATCGGTATTTATATCGGAAACGGCGAAGTTATTGAAGCAATGGGTACGCAGTACGGCGTTGTGAAAACACAGCTTAAAAACGGCAAATGGACGCACTGGCTGAAAGTGCCGTATATACAATATACTGATAAAAAGTAAAATATACTATGTGAGGTGTTAGATTTGAAGAAAGTAACAATCAATATTTCTTATGATGAAGAGAAACTATCTACTGTAAAAATTTTTATGGAGAAAAAGGGTCTGAATATCAATGATGAAATTGTAAAATTCATTGACAGCCAATATACAAAGCAAGTCCCTGCTCAGGTCAGGGACTTTTTTGATATGAAAGCTGAATCGGAAAGAAAAGCTTCGGTTAAAGCAAATACACAATCGAAACAGCAGGGTGACAAAAAATGAGTAATGATGGTGTAAAATTCAAAAAAGCAAAATTACTTGCGGACGGTTAGCAATGGAAGATTTATGATGACGGCTCCGGGCATCTCGAAAGTGCTGACGGCAAGTCATATTTCAGTTTTGATTATGCCACGCAGGAATATGTTGACCTGAATAATAAATGGCAGTTCATGACAAACTATCCCGACTCAACTCCTATGGATATGTTTATGGCTGAAACGGAAATGGATATTGCAAAGTCCGGCATAGCTGAATACAGCAGTACTTTCAGAAAAATTATTGACTTGCAAAACAAGCTCTATCATTTTGACAGATACAGTTTTTTGCCATCATACAGTGATTATATGAATGTATATAATCACACCGATGAAATGTATCAGGTATTGCTTGAATACGAAAAAGACGCTGAAGATGAAAACAGCTTTGATTTGAATATGGTAAATAAGCTCGGTGAATTTTATTCCAATTATGCAATCTGCAATTTATTAACCGACAGCCATATTGAAATACTGATTGATGCAGTTGAAATGGAGCGTGATTGGAGTAATGATATTCCGGCAAAAGTCTACAATGTTTATGAACTGATTTGTTTGGAACAAGGTGAAAACGAGTCACCCATTATGCAGATGTAACCGCCTGTTAGCCACCGTGTCGCCCTGTGTACGGCTTTGATGATGATATCGGGGAAGTAACAGACTGAAGACAAAACGGCAAAATTCGGGCAGTTTTAGGCAAGACGAAAGCAGAGGTAACAGCAGGGCTTCTTTTAGATGTAACAGGGTCGATATTCAAGCAGGAGAAAGAGAGGTGGGTTGCGGATACTCCCACCTCTCGGTTCACATCGGACGGCAACGCCGACCGTTAGGGCATTTTCGGAGGTTTAATACGCATATTTTCCGGGTGGGTTGCTGTTATAGGTACAGCCTAAACAGATGGGTTGCAATACGGATAACCACCGTGTTTACGGCAGTATTGACAGCGGTTGTAATTTTTGAACGGAGGTGAAGTTATGCCTGCACCGAAAGATAAGAAAAAGTTTCTACTATGGGCATATCCAAGCACATTGGAGCTTGCAAAGAACAACTATCGAAAAGATAAATGCAAAAGCCAGTCGGAATTTATTGAGCGAGCCATTCAGTATTATGTCGGTCGTGTAACGGCAGATGATGATACCTCATATCTGCCGAATGCATTTCTGTCCAATATGAAAAGCATTGTTGCCGAGAGTGATAACCGACACAGCAAAATGTTATTTAAGCTGTCCGTTGAGATTGCGATTATGCAAAATATTGTTGCAGCAACAAATGATATTGATCCGTTATCGCTGGAACGCTTGCGCGGTGAATGTGTGGAAGAAG
>JACTVT010000042.1 GCA_014465955.1 Eubacterium sp.
TATAAGTAAAATTATTATTTCAACGGCAAAAACAAATATTAACGGTATTCGGTTGGCTGAAATTTTAAGAAACAATTATAACATTGAATGTGAAATGACAAGCATTAACTATATTATTTTAATGAGCAGTATTGGTGATGAAAAATCTGCTTTTGAGAGATTAAAATGTGTTTTAACCGAAATTGACAGCAGTTTGACATTATCTGACATCAAAAAAATAAGAAAACCGCCTCTTTCACAAAAAAAATACAATCAATTTGAAATAAATAGAACAAGAAAAACCGAATTTTTGAAATCAGAAAATATGATTTGTGCAGAAACAGTATTTACCTATCCGCCTGATATACCGATAATCATTAAAGGCGAAATTATTTCGGCAGAAATTATTGATTATATTAATCTGTGCTTTGAAAACGGCATAAATATTATAAGCGAAAGTAATTTACTGCCGCGCTATATATTGACAAAAGATGATTAATCATATAAAATAATAGCGTTAAATAATATTTGTGAATAGAGGTGCTTTAAATGAAAAGAATTAACACTTTAAGTTCTCGCAATCTTTGTGAGTCTGCTAAAAAAGGCGGCTGCGGTGAATGCCAGACATCATGCCAGTCTGCAAGCAAAACATCTTGCTCAGTAGCAAACCAGAAGTGCGAACAACTCAAGAAATAATTATAATTCAATTAAAGACATACGGTACAATGCAGAACTTCTGCACTGTGCCGTTTTTACTATCAGGAGAAAAGACAATGATACACGCATATAAAATGAACGGCTACAATATTATACTTGATCAGAACAGCGGCTGTGTTCATTCTGTTGACGAAGTAGCCTTTGATATAATCACTAAATACGAAAACGAAAGCAAAGAAGACATTAAGGCTTTTATACTCAACAAATACAGTGACAGAGAAGATGTTACATCTGAAGATATAGATCTTTGCTTTGACGATATAGAAGCACTGATTGCCGACGGCAGGCTTTTTGCAAAAGACACATTTGAAGCAACTGCAAAGGAATTCAAAAAAAGGCAGGGTGTTGTAAAAGCTATTTGTCTGCACGTTGCCCACGACTGCAATCTGGCGTGCAAATACTGCTTTGCAGGCAAAGGCGAATATGACGGTCCGAAAGGCTTAATGAGCCTTGAAACAGGTAAAAGAGCGCTTGATTTTCTTATTGAACAAAGCGGAACAAGAAGAAATCTTGAGGTTGACTTTTTCGGCGGTGAGCCCCTGCTTAACTGGGATGTATGCAAAAAACTTGTTGAATACGGCAGAAGCAAGGAAAAAGAATTCAACAAAAATTTCCGTTTCACGCTTACAACAAACGGTGTGCTTGTTGATAATGAGGTTATTGATTTCTGCAACAAGGAAATGGGAAATGTTGTTCTTTCACTTGACGGCAGAAAAGAAACGCACGACAGACTGCGCACTGCCTGCAACGGCAAAGGCTCATATGATTTAATTATTGACAAATTCAAGAAATTTGCAAATGCAAGAAATCAGGAAAATTATTATATGAGGGGCACTTATACTCATCATAATACTGATTTTTCAAAGGACATATTGCATATGGCAGATATGGGATTCAAAGAATTATCTATCGAGCCTGTTGTATGTGACCCGAGCGAACCATATGCTTTAAAAGAAAGCGATTTACCTGTCCTGAAAGAACAGTACGAAATTCTTGCAACGGAAATGCTGAGAAGATACAGAAAAGGAAACGGCTTTACATTTTACCATTATATGATAGACCTTGACGCAGGTCCGTGCATTGTTAAAAGAGTATCGGGATGCGGCGTAGGCACTGAGTATATGGCAGTTACACCTGACGGTGATTTATATCCGTGCCATCAATTTGTCGGCGATGAAAAATTCCTGCTCGGCAATATTTGGAACGGCGTTACAAATAAAGAGGTTTTAAATCAGTTCAATGAATGTAATGTGTATTCACACAAGGAATGCAAAGACTGTTTTGCAAAATTATATTGCAGCGGCGGATGTGCAGCAAATGCATATCACACAACAGGCAGTGTAAACGGCGTATATGAATTTGGCTGTGAACTGCACAGAAAAAGAATTGAATGCGCAATTATGCTTAAAGTAGCAGAAGCCGAAGAAGGTTTTAAAGTTACATATTAATTCGTACTTTTTAAGGAGTAATTATTTATGGATTGGAAATCAATTTATAAAAGCAAAGTTGTTACGGCTCGGGAAGCAATAAGCCACATAAAAAGCGGTGATGCAATTGTAACTGCTTTCGGCTGCGGTCAGCCATATGCCGTTGAAAGAGCGCTTGCAGATGATTTTGAAAGACTGCACGATGTTACAATTCACAGTATGATTTACTTAAAAGAAACACCGTGGATTGATGATAAATTCAAAGGTCATATACGCTTCAACACATTATTTGCTTCTGCTTCAAACAGAAAGGCAATTACAGAAGGAAAGGTTGATTACACGCCGTGCCATTTCAGTGAAATTCCTATGGTATTAAAAGAATATATAAAGCCGAGAGTTACTATGATGAGCGTTACTCCGCCTGATGAAAACGGTTATGTTTCGCTCGGAACAACCGTTGATTATATTGAAAGCACACTTCACTACTGTGATTTAAAAATAGCACAGGTAAATAAATATATGCCCTACACATATGGCAATGCGGTAAAGCACATCAGCGAATTTGATTATTTTGTGGAATGTGATGAGCCTTTGCCAGAAGTCCCCTCTGCCCCGCTTTCTGATGTTGAACTTGCAATCGGCAGAAACTGCGCATCGCTTATCAAAAACGGCGACTGCATTCAACTTGGTATAGGCGGTATTCCAAATGCAATATGTGAAAATCTTAAAGACAAAAAAGACTTGGGACTTCATTCAGAACTTGTGGGTGACGGTGTTGTTCCGCTGCTTAAATCAGGTGTTATAAACAACAGTAAAAAGCAGACGCATACAGGCAAGACTGTTTTAGGGCTGGCATTCGGTACTAAAGTTTTATTTGACTATATTAATCAAAATAAAGATGTCGAAATCCACCCGATAGAATATGTTAATAACCCCTATGAAATTGCAAAGAACGATAATTTTATCTCAATAAACTCCTGTTTGCAGGTTGATTTAATGGGTCAGGTTGTATCAGACAGCATTGGACTAAATCAGTTTTCAGGTGCAGGCGGTCAGGTCGATTTTGTCCGTGGTGCAACAATGAGCAAAGGCGGAAAATCAATTATTGCAATGCCGTCTACTGCTAAAAATAATTCAATTTCAAAAATCGTTCCGACAATTACTGCAAATTCTGCAATTACCACATCAAGAAATGATGTTGACCGCATTGTGACTGAATACGGCATTGCCGAACTTAAAGGCAAAACATTAAAAGACAGAGCAAAAGCGCTTATAAAAATTGCTCATCCCAATTTCAGAAACGATTTAATTAAAGTTTTTGAAGAAAGATTTAAAACAGATTATTCAAAATAAATTAATAATTAATTTTTTACTTTACTATTGCGTTAATGCACTAAACGTTGTATAATTTTTTTGACAAAACACGCAAGGAGTAAAAAAATGGCAATAATTAAAAAAGAAAGATTCGGAATTGCAAGAAAAATTGTTGCAAATATGACATCTGAAAGCTGGCAGGATATTCCCCACGCAGTTGTTACCTACGAGGCTGATGTTACCGAATTTCTTAAATACTGCAAAAAGTTAAACGAAGGTGTTACCGACAAGTCAAAAAAGATTACAATAAATACCGTTATAATGAAAGTAATCTGCGAAGGACTTATTGTAGCACCGAAAATGAACTGCACACTTCATTTTGAAAAAAGGCTTGTAAGAGGCACACTGACTTATCACGACACAATTGATATTTCAATGCCGACTATACTTAAAACAAATGAAATGATGACCATAACAATGCACGATATGGGCAACAAAACCTTATCGGAAATGACTGCTCATATTAATGATAAAATCAGACGTGCAAATAATTCCGATATGAACGAGGTTATGTTTGAGGTTTCGCTTGCAAATACACTTACAGGACTGAAAAACGGTCACGTTGTACAGACAGTCAACCGACTTATAGGTTCAAAAATGCCCGGCAAGCATCAGGTACATACGCTTCACGGCAAAAAGAAAAAAGAATATTATGCTATTCCCGAAACAGAACGTCTTACCAAGTATGACATTGAACAAGGCACAACAACAATAAGCAACCTTGGTTCTGTTTACAGAGAGCATAAAGGCGCATGCACCCTGCTTGAAATCATTCCGCCGCAGACAACGGCATTTGCAGTCGGAGCCACACAGAAAAGACCGACAGTTGTTACCGATAAAAAAGGTGAAGATAAGATTGAAATCAGGCAGATTCTTCCCATTACAATTGCAATTGACCACAGGTCGCTTGATTACGGCGATATGGTGCCGTTTATGAGAAGACTTGATGAAATTTTCGCAAACCCCGAAGTTGTTCTTACATGGAAATAAAAACTGCAACAAAAAGCACAGGAAAACTCCTGTGCTTTTATTTATGCTGATTTAAGCATATTTCTGATTGTTTCTTTTGTATTACTGTCTATATCATTATCTGCTAAAACTGCCTGTGCAACCTGTGAAAACGAGCGAGTAAGAATATCTGAATAAAAGTATTTACCGTTAATTTTTACATAAGCACGTGCAGATATATTAAAATCATATGCACTTTCAGGAATATCGGTAAATACAAGATTATAGGTTGTTACACCATCGTCGTGTCTGATTCTATTAGGTGCTGACATATTATAGATTGTTTTGCCGTCAGCATTATATGCAGTAAGCAATTTATTATCCGTGCTGCTATCTGAATAAATAAAACCGAATTCTTCAACGTTTTTATTTTTCGTATCATAAAATGAAAATCCGAATCGAAGCCCTGCGTCTGTTACACGAATTGAGCCGCCCTTTGCATTAACATCAACAAATTCAAGATTATATTTATCGGCATAATTTTCAGCACAACTCCCCTTTTCGCCCTGAATTGTCAATGTAGGATTTGGATTTGCTTCCGCACATTCTTCAAAAACAGATTTCGTAACGACTACCGAATTATCCGATGTCGGCAGACTGCCTGCCGTTTTTAAGTTTGGGGCATACAGAGAATTAACTGAGCTTTCATAAAAAGCATTATTGCCTACAGATTTAAGATTGGGCAAATCAAGCTCTGTTAATCCGCCTGTATATGCAAAGGCATAGTTAT
Organism: Eubacterium sp.; assembly: GCA_014465955.1. Lineage (GTDB taxonomy): Bacteria > Bacillota > Clostridia > Oscillospirales > Acutalibacteraceae > Eubacterium_R. Next base: position 5,236 of record JACTVT010000042.1, read on the forward strand.
CTGCATTTTCTAAATTAGGAGCAATAAGGGTTGTCAGCGTCGGATTTATCTTCAATTCAAGTGTTATATAACTTTGATTAGCAAAAGCATAAGAACCTAACTTTTTAAGATTCGGTGCATTCATGGTTTCAATTCCTGTATTAACGAAAGCTTTATCCTCTATCGTCTCAACAGAAGATAAATCTGCATTTTTCAAATTATATGCCATATAAAATGCAAATTGTTCTATTGTTTTTACTTTAGGAAAATATATGCTGTTTAATTTTTGACACAGATTGAATGCCATGTGTTTTATAACTAATGCATTATCAAATTTAACTTTTTCAAGTTTATTGCATTCATTAAAACAAAATTCAGATACTTTAGTAACAAACGGAAAATTTACTTCAGTTAAATTATAGCATCGGTAAAATGTTCCGACATCAATATCGTCTGTAGCCAAAAGAGAAGTTAATTTCGGAGCATAAATATTTTTCAGTCTGTAGCAGTAAGCAAATGCATCCGTATCTATCGAAACAACATTATCAAGTTTTACCGTTCTCAGCACATAACAATCTTTAAAACAAGAATATGGCACGGCTTCAAGTGAAGGAAGATTAACTTCTTTTAAATATTTATTTCCTGCAAATGTCCAATCATCTACATATTTTAGTTTCGGATACTCAATAACTCTGAACTTTCCCAGAAGAGCCTCTGAGCCTATGTATTCAAGATTAGGTGCATCCAAAACAAGCAGGCAGTCTGCATCTCCCAAAGCATAATCCTCTAATCTCGTTATACCTTTGCCCTCAATAAATTCTATATGTGAATCTATTGCATTAATGTAATTGTTACCTTCAATAACTTTTACAGTGTCAGGAAATGTAATGCTCCTGCAATAATTAAACGCATCTGCTGTAACACCTTGTGCAGTGATATTATTTATTATTTCAGGCACAATTAGTTCTTCTAAATCTCCGTTATATTTTGTTATATATCCTCTGTCATCAATTTCGAAATCGTTTTCATCCGCATAAAATCTCATTTTATATTCACAGGCTTTCGGAATGCTTTTTGATTTACTATCCGAAACTGCAATTGCTCTTACAGATATGGTTTCATCAACTAATATTGGTTTTTCATAAAGTGTTCCGTTATTTGCAGATGGATATGATTCATCGGTAGTGTAATATATTTCCGCACCATTATCTGCAGTTAATGTTAATTCAAATTCATTATGATATGTACCTATTTCTACGGAAAACTCAACAGAACTGTTTTGTTCTGTAATATCCATTGTTTTTAATATCTGCGGCATACCATAGCCAAAGCATTCTTTATCTGTTTTGGGATCATCGACTACAAAATAAGTTGCAAGATTGGGTGTATATTCCTGGGCAGCATGAAAGCCGTCATAATATGCTAAATCCTCCATAGGAACACAGGAATCAATAAGTTTCTGCTTTACCTGTTCAATGCTTAAATTCGGTGACACACTGAGCACCATTGCTGCCGCCGCAGATACAAACGGAACGGAAAAGGAAGTACCGTTATCTGTTTCGTCTTTTGAATTATATCCGCTCATTTCAAGTAAATAACCGGGTGCAACAAAATCTATTTCTTCACCGAAATTTGAAAAGAAAGCACGGTTTCCGTTTTTATCAATTGCACCTACTGTAAATACTTCATCCATATTGGCAGGATAGTATTTTGAAACATCATCAGATGCATTACCTGCCGAATTAACGATGATAACTCCTTTATCATAGGCATTTTTAACGGCATCAATAATTACCTCTGATTTTTCCTGTGATGTTATACTAAGGCTGATAACATCTGCACCGTCATTAACAGCCTTTTCTATTCCCTGTGCAACTGCCAAATGCGTTCCCTGATTATATTTATTCGTTACCTTATATGCAGTTATCTTTACATTATCACTTGTGTTATCAACAAGAATACTTGCAATATGAGAGCCGTGACCGTTGTTATCATATGCACTGTTTTCTCTGCCGTCGGAGCTAAGATTAACTCCTGAATCAATAACTCTACCGGTAAACATTTCATTGGTAAACTTTACACCTGTGTCTATTAAAGCAATATTGACTTGTGAAAGAGAAATATTGTTGTTCACAACATAATTCTTTGCTTCGTCAGAACCCATCATATCATTACCGTAGGACAGAGATTGACCCTCCATAATTCCGTCTGTTTCTGCCCACTGAACATAACTGAGTGAATTATAGTATTCAAGGGCTGCATTTGCAGAGGTGATATCCGAATACTGATATATGTATATTTTATCTGTTCCCTTAACAAACTGAGCATCACCGTATGTATCAGGCTTGCGGTTTGCTTTAACAATAATTCTGCACTCAGCAGAGTCTTCAAGTTCTTTACCGTTTTCAGCCTCCTCCTGATACAGTTCGGATAACTCCTCAACAACCGTATCGATGGAATTGCCCGTTGCCGCAAAAGTCGGCATAACAAAACTGACTGAAGCAATCAGTATTGTAAATGAACATATTATACTTATTATTCTTTTCATAAAATCACCCCTGAAAAGTAATTATTAAAAATTACTTTGAGAAAATAAATGTATTAATGGAATTTGACCCGATATCATATATTTCATTAGGCGTACCGCTGTAGAGTTTATTGCAATTATTATTTTCGTCAGTAGTATAAATCTGAACATTGCTGTAACCGTCAAGATTAATTTTCAGATTTCTTTCATTGCCCTCATTTACAACTACAAGAACAATTTTGCCGTCAGGTGTTTTGAACGCAGTTTCATTAACGAGTTCTCTGAAATGAACTCCGTCATCATCTTTAGTTGCCGCAACAGTAAACACACCGTCGCCGCAGTCAATCAGTTTAGATCCTGTCGGAACAAATCGGCTGAAATGCTGATAACCGTAATATCTTGATGCAATATAATAATCATTCATATTTTCTTTATCGGCAACAAGCAGACCGTCTGAATAATCCTTTCCGTCTTCTTCATTTACGCCTTTTTCATTAATTGCAACCCAGTTTGTCCAACTGTTTACCTTGGTTGTGCCAACGTCCTGTGAAATAACTCTTGCAATACGAAGTGCAGTACGGAGTTCAGACGCATCACCTTCTGTCGGCAATTCACACCATTCGCTCATATCAAAGCGGATATCAACATTTTCCTTTGCCCATTTGCCGAACTTTGCTTTCTTAATCTGGTCATTATCATTAAAGTATGAATGATAGGAATTTGCGCCCATTACGCTTTTAATTTCATCATCGCCTGCAAGCATATTGTAGTAATCTTTTGCGGTATCGCCGATACTGCCGCTTTCAAGTACATAAAGTTTAACATCAAGACCTCGTTTAATAATTTCCTGTGCAAAAAGTTTAATAAGGGCAGCAGCCTGTTCTTTTTCATAGTGGCAGCCCTCCTGAGCAACATATTCACCGCCCCAGCCCCACTGCGGCTCATTAATCGGAGAAATATATTTTACAGGTATACCTTGCTCTATAAAATGCTCGGTTATATCAAGAAAATAATTTACGTAATCCTGATAACGGCTTTCATCTATATTTGAAACACCGTCACCGCTGTCTGCACCGCTTGACTGACCGTTGATACACATTGAGTAATGTGGTGAATTAGCAAACAGAATTACAGTATCAACATTATATTTTAGAGCCTCATTAAGCATTGCCATTGAAGCGGCATCTCTGCTCCAGTCATACTCATAAGAATCTGTCTCTTCATTATAAACAAGAAAACTTTCTCCGAGCCTGAACTGATTATCAACTCGATTATTGGCAGAGTCATAGCCGCCGTAAAGACAATAGCGATATATATTCAGGTTAAGGCCTTCTTCTGAAAACAAAAGCCTTGCAACCTCTTGGCGTGTTGCTTCATCTTTAATATCATCTGCCCACCAGCAGTCAGAAGTACCCCAGCCGTAAAAATCACTGATTTCTTCATTTTCATTGATTTTTACAGTCAAGTCACACGTTTTTGACGCACCATAATATATTCCGCCAGCAGAAGCAATCAAAGCAATTATTATTACAAAAACAAGTAAAACTCTAAGAATAATTTTTAATGGCTTTTTCATATGAACACCTCCAAATTTCCTATTGATTTTATTATAAACAAGTGCTAAAATATAGTCAACCAAAATTTGAAATGCACCTGTGGCGGAATAGGCAGACGCGCCAGATTTAGGATCTGGTATCGAGAGATGTGCAGGTTCGATTCCTGTCAGGTGCACCAAAAGAGTAGGTTTTTATACCTACTCTTTTTTATTTTTTCATTTCAAAATGTAACACATTTAAGCCAAAAATACAGATTTAATGTAACAATTCGCAATAACTTGGTAACGATATTACAACAGTAATTGCTCCCCGTGTTGCTCCCCAATAAAAAAGCAGGGGGGATATCCCCCTGCTCAAAAAGTTGCCGGTGTATATTTGTTAAATTAAAATCTTATGTGTTTAAAATGGGAATGCGCTGTTATTTGATCATAAATTCAAGTTCGGTATAGTCTTCGATTTCATAATCGTTTGATGTTACATTGCTTTTTATGCCGATAACCTTTGCTGCAAAGCAAAAGCGATACAGCGCGTTATCGGTGCTATGCTGCGGCGGAATTAAAAATTCATAGTCATAAACTGCTACGAAGGTATCGTTATCTTCAAAAATCACCTCCCCCGGCGCCTCATTTTTAAGCATCACATTTATCTCATGCTCTGCAAAATCATAACTGCGCATTAACTCCACGTTTGAATATTGTTTAAGCCATTCTGCAAATTTGTTTGTTAAGTTGTTTTTCATATATTGTCCTTTCAATACATCCGACAACATTTTTGCCGTGATATTACCAAAAGGAGCGGATTATCATTTTTCCTATGTGCATTTTGCGAGGGTATAATTTATATTTTCAATTGTCAATGCAAATTGCAAAACTACTACATTTATGATACAAAAATATTTGATTGCAATAAAAAATGCCCCTGTCTTTTAGTTAAGACAGGGGTAAAATTTTGCTTATTTAATTTCTTTCAGGCATCTTGTGAGCACTGTGCCCTGAATCTTTCTGCGGGTACCCATTTGTAAACCCTCAATCATTGTTCGCTCTTTGTCAACACAATCGCCGAGCAAAGTAACCTTGGCGCCGTTTTTAATCTGCCCTACTATTTCGCCGCCGTCTGAGCGCACATTAACGGAATTATATTTCTTTTCATCAGATACCTGAACTTTATATTTAATTGTGTTATCCATATTTGACCTCCGTTATTTATTTAGCATAATAATTACCGTTGTAATACACGCAGACCCAGCCGTTAATAAGTTCAACCCAGATGTCATTGCCAACGGTTTTAATCTGTTTCGGGATAATTTCAATTCCCTTTCGGAGCACTGCATAATCGTTTCTGTTCTGGCTTGTGCAGCGTCTCTGACCTGCTGCGTTAATCTCGCTGATTTTCTTCTGACGGCAGTTCGTTCCTGCACCTGTGCGAATTTTCACGTTTGTTGTAAGCGTGCACGGCTTGCCGACTGTGAATTTTGATGATGCCGACTTGATATTACTCTGATTTCTCGGTCTGAGAAAGTTGATATTTCGCCAATCGGTGTGCTTTATATTCTTAATAACCCGGCAGCCGTTATAATTCTGCTCAATTGTGTAAAAATAATCTTTAGTCGCATTAAGCACAATGCCGATATGACCGTAAACGCCGCTTGTTCTGACAAACACATCGCCCCTCTGCGGTACAAAATCGGGAGTGTTTGCAATCGGTTTGAAAATGCTCTGAATATAACTGCCGTTTCGTTTGCTCCAGTAGTCTTTTGCATTGCCGATTGACTGCGGTGTCTTGTCAAGCACCTCGTCAATGTAGCACTTCACAAGGCTTACGCATTCGCCTTTATATGTACCGTTATATGCACAGGATTTGCCCACCTTGTATTTGCTGATAAAATCATCAAGCGTTGATGAGCCGCCGCATTCGCTGATGTCTTCGTTATCATCCTGCGGTTTTTCGAGGTTCATAACAGCCGAAATTCCTGCCGATAAAGCAGATACGCCAAGACCGATTAATGCAGACTTGGCAACCTCTTTGCCGCTTGTAAAATCAACTGCGACAAGATTTACTGCGATGTATGCAATTACTGCCTGTAAAAATGTTCTTATTACTCTTCTGAGTGTTTCTTTTGTAAATTTCATTGTTTTACTCCTTAAAGGTTTTATTGATTTTGCGGTGCGTCGAGGACGCTTTACGAGCGCCGTCCCCCTTTGTCACTGCGTGACATTCCCCCCACACTGTGGGAGAATCTTCCGCACCCTACGAGACGGGTCGATGAAGTCATCGACCCCTACGATGTTTCATTCGGGAGGGCACAGAGACCTTCCCCTACGAATTTTCAAGGTCATCAATGCGATGATTGATTACCTTGATTTTTTCTTCAACGACAGGCATACGCTGAGCAAAGTTATTATGTGCCCTCACTTCCCGGGTGAGTTCTTCAATCTTTGTATCAATAACCGCCTGTCGCTTGCTGTTGCTGATGAGCACGCCTATAAGCGTTATTCCGCCCGTTATCAGAGCAACAATTATTTCATTCAATGTCATCACCGCCTTCTTATTCGTAAATTTCAACATATTTTACTGCGCGCACATTGTTACTTGATTCAAATCGGCCGCCGAGATAGTGAAGTTTCAGTTGACCTGTATATGTCGTAATTAGCGTATCGTCATTATACAATTTTCCGTCGCTGAACATAATTATTCCGTCCTTGTTGTTTAACGGATAAGAATTAGCACTCGGAAATCTTACTCCGTTCAGCCTGAAGCATATATCGTTGTCGGAAACACTCCAAATCTCATTGCTGCTGTCACTTTCCGGCGGAGTACTTCCGCCGAACAACTGAGCAGTTCTTCCGGTGTTGACTTTTTTAAAAATCAACTTTTTCACATTAATAACTCGCTCTGTTATATATATATTTCTGACACTGTCATAAACGGCTGTCGTTCCGTCATTAAATATCAAAATATCGCCCTCGTTGTATGACAATTCACCACGAAACAGCAATTCGGGTATTGCATCAAATCTGTGCTGTGTAATCATATTATTGTGAATGTTAAAATCGTTATATGACCTGGCGTAAACAAATGTATTGCCGTTTAAATTGTCCGGATATGTAAATTCGGTAGGCTCTGCCCCGCATCTAAATGAAAAACGATATTCATTTAAAACATCATTGTTTTTTGGATTTGCTAAAGTAATATTCAACTTTCTCATTTCGGGGAATTCATAATAAACATTCGGTTGCAGTTCAACATCTGTATCTTCCGCCGTCATGTGAATTAACTTGGTGACACTGTCACCTGATGTTTTTTCTGCGATTTCCCTGACCTTTTCTTCAGTTATTAAATCCATTCCGCCGAGTTCGAGCGTAAGATTTGCCATATCGGCATTTTCAACCGTTACCGCCTGACCGGGTGAAACATTGAATAACGGCATAAACCATTCAGACAGCAAATTGATTAACTGATAAATTTGCTCAAAATCATTAAGCAAGCTGATGTCAACAGTTACATATCCATCATCGTTTTCTTTGGTAAACTTTACGCCTTCACCATCATAAATAACGGCTCGTTTGACTTTAAAAGGATAAGGAAGCGTAATATAAAGCAGCTCGCCTTTACCTGCGTGATATGATTCATTGTTGAAATAACAACGTGTATCGGCGGTAAACACGTAAGCGCCTGTTTCCAAATCCTGCGGAATTCTGAGCAACTCGTTAGGTTCTGACGGCTCAGGGACAGGCTGAAACGGAACATTTTTAAGTTCAAAGTAATCTGTTGTACCCGGATCACCCTTGTCGCCTTTTTCACCCTGCGGACCGGGTGCGCCGTTGAAGAGGCCTGCTGCGGCGTCGGCTTTCAGTTTATCTGCCACTGCTTCGGCTTCTGAAACCTTTTCGGCATTTTCCTTAACATAATCGGCGTACTTCTTAATCTGTGGATAATCGTCGACTGACGGCGCATCTGACGGCTTTTCACGTGGCAGAATATTGATTGCAATCGTTTTTATGGTTGTGCCTGAATCGGGCGTTTTAACATACACCCACGCCATGGCGCAGTCATAATCAAGCGACAGTGTTACATCGGGAACAGAAACAATGCCCACGCCGTTTCCATCAACCGTGCCCTGCCTGATTTCGGGGCTTTCCGTTCCGTTTTGGAAATGAACCTCAAACCCGTCGGAAAGGTCAAGACCTGCTATTTCCAACGTCTGACCGTAATCATAACGATATGCCGAAACCTCTGCCCTGTCCTCTGATAAAAATTCTACTCTCATAATTAATACCCAATAATATACTTTAAACTGTAATCTTGATTATTATATGTAATACCCGTAACAGCCGAAGTGCCTGAAGCAGTGTTATAACTGTTGCCCATAACAGAAAGCCTGTTTACTATAACCGTTTTTGCAGCCATAGCATTGAAAACCGTGTTTGTTAAAATAACGGTATGTGTTGTGCTTGGCATCAGAGACGCAGATGCTTTTGAAATTACCTGATGCTGAACATTTTCTTTTGTGCCACGTCCGCTTTCCTCTGACGGTGTCCATATGAGCATTATTCCTGTTCGCTGATATTCTATAGGTTCAGATAAAACGGCCATTTCATTTTCACCCATCTGTTTGTCACCTGACCACAAAATCCTGCTTTCAGACATATTAAATAAGTTTTTGACTTCTTTAATATTCGTTCCTTCGTGCACAATTTCTTTAAGCGCCATCTGATGCTTATTATCACCGGCAAGAATATCACCTGTCGTTAATTTCGGCGCTGCGGCAATTCCGATTGTTTCAACGCCTTTTACAATTTTCAACTTGACAGATTCAACATTCTGGCTTTTTGTATATTCAGCACAAAGTATATCTCTTCTTTTAAAGCCGGTTGAGCATCGGTCGATGGTAAGCGTTTCGGTTTCTCCATACGGAATTCTGAATATACAGCCCTGCATTGATGCTAAACCGCTGTCGATGATTATATTGTTATCGTGCAGCGTATGAGAAAACACGTTATCCTGATATAATACAACATCACCGTTGCCGAAAACAGCAGCGTTAATCGCCCTGTCATCTGCCGCCTCTACTACGGTATCAATCGTATTTGCCGTAATTGTTTTAATACCCATTTTTAATCCCTCACTTCATATTGAATTGAATTATGATTTTTACTGACAGTAAGAACTTTTTTTGAAATTTTCTTAACTATTTTTTCACCTGTGAAATGTTCATACGCAATAATTGTCTGACCGATTTCACGATCTGTATTCTGTAGTGACATTTCAAAATTTTCCTCGGACTTTGCCAACTCGGTTAAACGCTCGATTCCTGCATTTTTCAATTCTTCGGCACTTTCAACATTTGAATAATCATAAACTTCCGTTCTTTCATCAATGCCGAAATAAAATTGATTTTCGCCGACTGAGCCATCCTCCTGCAAATATAAATGAATAACCTGACGCTCTTTTAATTCGCCCTTGCCAAGACAGATAAGATGATTTACAGGACAAGAATTCTTTTGAATAGATAAATCACAATCGTAATTATCAATTTCAATATCATCATTTTTGATTGCCGACAGTTCGACTGCACCGTTTTGATATTGCAGGGTCAGAACGAAACCGATTTTGTTAAGTACATCGGTTATCCCTTCGATTAAAGTACAATACCGTTTGAAAGTAAAATTACTAATACTTGCAGAAGTAAAATGCGTAACGGTGAAAAAATCCGACAATCCCGTAAGATTGATTAACCTTTCAATAATTGAATACGGCTCACCCGACAAAATTAAATAATCACTGTTTGGAGCAGGAACTATAATTTTTTCGCTGAGCATACCACGCCACGTTTTGCCCTTTAACGAAGCAGTACCGCTTGCCGTATCAATGCTATATGAATTGACTTTTCCGCCGAATTCGGTTTTATCAACACTTAAAAATTTGATTGATTTCATTTTTTCAAAAATATTCAAATCAAAATCCAGTTGAAAATCGTTTTCGTCACTTCCAACGGCAAAGTCAGCATTGCCGCTGTTAAAAATAAAACGTTCATTAAAAGAACTGTCAATTGCAATTAAATCCATTCCGGCTCGCTCCTTTCCTGCAGCAAGGTAACTGTTATCAATGCATTGTCGGAAACAGAAATCAGGTGCTCGCCTGACGGAATTTTTGCAAAAACATCATATTCTTTATTTCTGGCATACAATGCATCTGTCTCGTTGCCTGCTGCATCAATTTTTGATATTGCTTTGGCAAGAGAATTAATTTTAAGTTTTTCACCTTTCTGAAGCGTTATGTTAAAGCGGTAATTCTGACTTCCGATTTCCAAAAACGGATTTACAATTGAATGACCGGGTGACGGCTCAATAATAACTTCAAAATTCGATGAAATAGCAAAATCGTTGTTGATTATCTCACTACTGATATTTGAGCGGTAAGTATAAGGATATTTATACGGGTATTTTTTTGTACCCGTGCTTTCAATAATATTACTGAAAGAACTTGTAACCTCTTTAATCCATTCGGGCGAATCAGTCACAAGCGTAATATCCTTTTTCAGAAAATGCCTGTGTGTCAGATATGCCGACGGTGTTGACGATGTAATGAAGCACTTTAAATAACAATCGCCGATATATAATCTGCCTGTTTCGTTGCTGTATGGATGTTCATTTTTATATCTGATATCCTTTTCAAAAATGCTGAGAATCTGATTTGCAGTATTCTTAACCTCGTCAATACTGCCGCTTATGTAGATTGTGCCGTTTTTTGTAACCACATCATCTTTGCCAAATGATGAAATATAGCCATACGGAGAATTTACAATCCATGAATATGAGCGCAAATCGCCCTGACCCATAAAGAGTTTTCCGTCTTCGCCGAAACGAATTTCCGTGCCGTCAATTGCTACATATTTACACTTTTCAGACATTTATTAATAATCCTCCCCGCTTGTCTTTCAGTCATAATGCCGTCAGATTTTTTAAATTCGGTTTTCAGCATTGAGCATAATTCATTTTTGAAATCGTTGATTGAACTTTCAAGCCGCCTGCTGTCAGAAGCAGAATTATAATTATTAACTGCTGAATACTGACTGTTGTTATTGATATAGGTGTTACTGTAATACGCTTTCTGCATAGCGGCAGTAGTTTCAAGCGCTCCGTAATAACTACGTTCCAGCGCATCTAATGACGGCTGTAATGAAATTTTAGGGTTTTTCGGCGTTGATGCAGTCATAAGCGTTTCGGCAAGATTAACAGCTTCTTTCTCGACAAGATCAGAATTATTTTTTAAACCAAGGGCAACGCCTCTGTCCCAATCTCGACCTGCTGCAATACCTTCTTTTGCAGGTGATTTACGACCTATAGAAATGTTAAATGTTTTTTTCAACCAGTCACCGAGACCTCTGGAAGCATTGCCGACATCAGCCTTTTTATCATTAAGACCTATTTTGACGCCTTCACCGAAATCTTTACCTGCATTAGTTCCCTCGGTTTTTAAATCATAACTGTTTATTTCAGTTCTGATACTTTCGATTGTATCACCAAAGGCTTTTTTTGAACCATTTGGCAGTGTCTCGTATGCCCTTAAGATTTCAAGACACATTGAAATTTGCTCATCGGAAAGCTGACCGCCTGAATCAATTGTTTGCTGAACCGTTGCAAGATAAGCACTTACTGTTTCCTGATTTGTTTCAAGGAAATCACTTGAAAATTCATCGTTGATTTTTTTCTTTTCCATAAAGAAATTTAACGAATTTGCAAGTGCAGTATCATTCGCGGTTTGGTTGTTTGCAAGAGAAGTCTCATTAAATGAATTCTCTGCCTCAAACATTTCGTTGTTATAATCAATAAACTGTTGTTTAAATGATTCGTAGCCGTCTGCAGTTGCAAGTTCTTTTTGCGTAATCAGGTCTATTGTGTCTTTAAGTTTGGCATCTGCAGCAGCTTTTGCCTCATCTCGCTGTTGATTTATCCGAGCAGATTCCTCTTTATACGCTTCATCTTCTTTTGACATTGTTCGTTCAAGTGCTAAAATTTTTGCCGCCGCCGCGTCATCTGCGGCAGTTTTTGCAGCCACACAAGCCGTTTGCGCTTTGGAAATATAATTTGCAGCCTGATCGTCTGTCAAACTGTTTTCAGCCTCGACAAGCGTTTTGACTTTATCCTGCGTTTCTCTGAATAACTCTGCCTGCTGCTCTGTAATAAGATTTAATTGTTCAAACAAATCGGCAAGTTCCTGTTTTTCCGTATCGGTAAGTTCTCGGCGCTCATCAGACGCAACAGATGCAATATCAACAATCTTTTGTTGAATTTCATCATACTGCTGCTCAAGCTCTGCATTTTTATCGGAAAAATCAAGACTTTGCTTAATATTTTCGATAGAGCCGTCGGCAAGTTCAACTTTTTCTTTGAAATCGGAAATGCCGTCGCCGATTGCATTAATTGTGTCCTGCGTTTCTTTTGAACCGTAAGCAAGACTTCTGTATGCAGCGTATAAGCCTGCAATAAGAGCCGTTGCACCGATAATAGCGATACACCACGCACTGCCGGCACCGAATGCAGAAACCATAGAAGAGGCCTGCTGCGCCGTGTTGCCCGTTGCGCCATTAACCTCTAAAATTGCTTTCGCTAAACTTTTTACGCCTTTTGTGCTGTCATCGAGCCTCATTTTACCGATTACCGATATAAACTTGCCTGCTGTCGTTGCGGCGGCACCCACTCCGCTTGTGAGCTTGCCTAAAACAAGCAGTAACGGACCTGCTCCCGTAACCATAGCGGCAAATCTGATAACCGTTTTACGCTGCGAATCGTCAAGGTTTCCGAACCATTTTGCAAGGTCCTTGATTTTTTCAGTGCCTTTTTCAACGTACGGCATTAAATCTTCGCCGAATGTAATTGCCACATTGTGAAGTTCGTTTTTAACGATCTGAATTTTGCTTTCAAGAGTTTCATAACGGGTTGCCGCTTCCTTTTGCAAAGCAGTATTTTCATTCCATGCTTTATTTGCAGTATTCACTGTATCGGTTAATAAACCGCTTGCACCTGACAAAGCAAGAATGGTATTTGACATTCTTACTTCTTTAATATCCAAATCATCAAGAACGGCAACAGCCGACTTGCCGTTACGTTCGGTATCATTAAGCCCCTCGGTAAAGGCGCCGATTGCGGCGACTGCATCTTTTCCCCAAAGTTCCTTGAATTCCGAAACGCTCATATTAGAAACGCTTGCAAATTTACTCAGATCACTTGAACCCGTTTCAACGGCGAGTTGTACTTTTTTAAGAAGTTTGCTGAATGCCGAGCCGCCTTCCTCTGCCTCAATACCGACAGAATTCAGAGCAGTTGCAACTGCCATCATCTGACTTTGTGAAAGTCCTGTAATTTCGCCCGTAGATGCAAGGCGCATCGCCATATTGACGATATCCGCCTCGGTGGTGGCAAAATTATTGCCAAGGTCAACGATTACAGAGCCTAAGCGCTCATAATCATCGGCGGACATACCTGTAATATTTGCAAATTTAGCAAGAGCACTTGCGGCTTCTTCTGCCGAAAGATTTGTACTTTCGCCGAGATTTACCATTACCTCGGTAAAGTTCATTAAATCATTTGTTTTAATGCCTAATTGCCCTGCAACCTCTGCAATTCCGGCAATTTCTTCAGCTGTAGCAGGAATTTCGGTTGACAAATCAAGGATAGAATTATACAGAGATGCAAATTGTTCATCAGTGGCATCGACAGTCTTTCTTACACCTGTAAACGCACTTTCATAATCTATGGCGGCATCAATTGCCGTATAGCCCAAAGCGGCGGTGGCACCTGATACTATGGAAAGCTTTTTGCCTGCACTTTCAAGCTTGTCACCTGCATTAGTAAGCATATCGCCGTATTGCGATGCACTTTTGCCCGCTGCGAGCCATTTTGAATTGCTTTCTTTCAATTCCCGATTAACGGCACCCAGCTGTTTTTCAAGGTTGTTCAAAGTGGCAACAGCATTGTTATACTGCATTTCTGCTTTTTTGGTTTCTTCGGAGTTTTCGCCTGTTGCCTTTGCAGTATCTTCCATTTCATTGTGCAGTTTTGCACACATTTGCTGCTGAGTTTTAATCTGCTTTTCAAGAAGTTTTGATTTATCAATCAGTTTTTCCTGCGCTTTGGTTTCATCGTTATATGTAGATGCAAGAGCACGCCCCTCGGCGCGGAGAGCCTGCTGCTGCCGCCTCAGTTTATTCATAGTTGCCGTATAGGCGGCTTCACCGTCAAGGACAAGCGTTGTTTTTATGTTGCCTTTTGCAACAGCCATTGTTACACCTCCTGCGTTTTAAATATCGACATACTCTGCCGATACGGTCTGCGATTTCTGATAGTCCGATGATGTTTTCAGCAATTCCCTTTGCAATAGAGAAATTGTGCGCCACGTTGAATTCAGAAACTCTTTATCGCTCATTGCAAAATGCTTTTTTACAAAAAAGTAATTGAACGCCCACAAATCCGTTTCACTTTCAGGAGCGTTCGGATCTGATAAAACCGAATTCATTTCCTGCAATTCAATCTGCAAAGACTCACTCGGCATATAATTAAGCATTCCGTCAAGCACCACGCTCTCGTATTCGCCCATTTCATCTTCATTGAAATACTCGACAAAGGTTTCAATATTAAAGTCATTGTCGGCACTCACACAAGCTGAGAACAGCAATAGAACAATGCAATCATAATCGTTTGACACAACGCCGTGCACCAATTCTTTAAAAGATAGTTGCTTCTGCACTACTTCCATAGAATTGTTTTCGGCAATCAGCATTGTTCTGTTATTCCAGCAGAGCACACGTGCTTTGTTTGTTTTTTCGTTTACGATATTCTCATACGCAAACAATTCTGATAATTTTGTTAATGCCATAAATCTAAAAAGCGGAGCGGATTTACCGCTCCGCCTGCTCCTTATTCAATTAGCCTTCCGATACAGGCGCTTTTACAGGGTATTTGACTTCATCAAACCAAGTATTACCGATTTCAGGCGTGTAACCTGCTGCATCTGTTCTTGTTGAAATCTTAAGAAGTCCGTTCATTGCTTTTGAGAAGCTGAACTCAATTGACGGGAGCCCAAACGTAAATCCTGTTTTTGTTTTTGATTCCGCCTCTTCCGACGGGTGCTTGGCGGTACCACAATAAAGAACTACAAACTTACTGTTGCCTTTGCTCATTGAAAGTTCAAGAAGCAGAGCAAGTTTAGGAGCCTGATCACCGTCTTTTTCAACCATCGAACCATTTTCATCAATTGAATGACCGTAAATTTCAGCCTCTGTTTCCTGCGTCATACCGGAAGCATCGAGCGTTACCGTATAACTTGCTATTTCATTACCGCCCTCTTCAACTGAATCGTTGGAATTAAGTTCCTGCTCTGCATAACCCGGAGCGAGAGCAACCTTACGACATCTTGTTAAAACCTTAACTTCACCATGTGATAATTTATCTGCTGTGTCTTCGTTTACAAGTGCGTATCCTGCACGTTTTACGCCGACAATCTTAGGAATAATTCTGTTAAAATCGACTGTTTCAGCCATTTTCTAATCCTCACTTTCGTTGTAATAATAATTTAACTGTAAATCAAATCGTTTAAGTCCTGTGTCCTTTTCGTAAGTCTCATAGCCGTCTGAAATGTAAAAGCCTGCTGCATATAAAGCCTTTTTGCAGGATTTCTTTAAGTTCCTGAATTCAAGTCTGTTTCGTATATCCTGTTTCAGATAAAAACTGACTGTGATTTCATC
>JACTVT010000043.1 GCA_014465955.1 Eubacterium sp.
AAATGACGAAGTTATATAAGACTTTATCATACTTTTTTAAGAAAAATAATAACTTCATGGTAATTGCCGCCACAAAAAAAAACGGGAGGGCACAGAGACCCACCCGCTTTTGGTTTATTTAATTATACGGGCGGATAATATCCGCCCCTACGATGAACGTTATTTGATTTTACGGGAGGGCACGGAGACCCTCCCCTACAATGAACGTTATTGGTATTTTGTAGGGGCAATTCACGAATTGCCCGTTTAATTACGCAAAATTACCGATATTGCAGGTTTTGCCGAAACCGTAAAGGATTTTTGTTGCATGAATACGCTGTGTTGCACCCTGCGGGTTTGCATAGCCCTGTTGTGTGCCCGTTATCATACCGTTATAATTTGCCCATTTCATTGCATCTACTGCAAAATGACTGATACTGTTTCCGTCGTGATAAGCATTAAGATTTACGTTCTTATACTCTACACTTCCGAGCGTATCGTTATCCTGTGCGTATCTGTAAAGGAATGTTGCTGTCTGCTCACGTGTTACATTATTGAACGGCTTAAAGGTTGTTTCGGTTGTGATACCGTTTTTTAGTGCCCAGCAAGCAGCATCATAATAATAAACACTTGTATTTGTTATATCCGTAAATGGTGATGATGTATACGGATTGCCGCCGTTTGCATACGGCTCGCCTGCCATACGATAAAGAATTGTTACCATCATTGCCCTGTCGATTGCTCTTGCAGGCTCAAATACAGTGTTATAAGGCGGGTTTGTGCCTTTTAAAAATTCATTGTAAACAGATGTATATGCAACAAATTCATCATAATAATCATAACCAATTAAATCATTGAATTTTTCCTTTACTGAAGAAACAGTAAGTTCAACAAAATCACAATTACGATTTCGAGCATACATTTCTGCAGTTGAGTTTTTAAAACCGAATATAATATGATTCTTTCCATAAAATGCTTTATTAGTATCTCCACCTTCCATTCCGGCTATAATACAATTTGGATTTAAGATTGTAATATTCAAAGGTTCCTTTAATGACGAAATAGATTCACCATGTATATATTCAACACTTCTTGGCAATACTATACTCTCTAATTGTGTCCTAACCATAGTTTGACTTTCAATCTCTTTTACTCCATCAGGAACATGATACTCTTCTCTACCATTTCCTGATGGATATTGAATTAATTTAGTTTTATTATAATTAAATAAAACTCCATCTTCAGATGAATACCACTTATTATCACTATCAACAAAAAAGTTTTTTATTGAATAACTGCAATAAAATGGCGTTTGCCGCTCAAACAAAGGGTCATTATCAAAATAATCTAAAATTTCATTAACAGTCGAAGAAATATATACTGTTTCTAAATTATCACAATGGGCAAAAGCATATTTCCCGATTTTTTCTATTCCGTACGGAATTTTCACACTCTCAATGTAATTACAATATGCAAAAGAAAAACCGCCTATGTTTTTAACTTTATGTCCGTTAAAGTTTATTGGAATGATTATATTTTTATCAGAACCGGTATATTTCGTAACTTCAACAGAACCATCATCAAGAATGGTATACTCAAAATCACCGCTTGTATCTGCAAAAGCAGAAAAATTCAATCCTGCAATAAGTGTAAAAAGCATTGCAAAGGACAAAATTAAAGATACTATGCGGGTTGCGGCGGGGTGAGGGCACCCCGCCCTACTGTTTTTTGTATTCATTTTGTTTTACCTCCGATATTTTATATTTCACAATCATTATAGGTCAATTTCGCCCTATTGTCAATAGGTCAGTATGCCATAATTTATTTGTAAATAATATAGTAGGGGGATTTTATGAGCAGACTGAAAGATTTAAGAAAAGAGCGGGGATATACACAAATAAAAATGCAAATGCTCACAGGAATTGACCAGAGCGATTATTCAAAAATTGAAAACGGGAAACGGTATTACACCTTTGAGCAATGCAAGAAAATAGCCAAGGCACTTAACACAAGCATGGACTATCTTGCCGAACTGACAGACGAGAAAAAACCATATCCGAAAAAGAAAAATGAAAAGCACTGAACACAAGTTCAGTGCTTTTATAAATACAAGCATAACCGTCGTAATATATCGGATTTATAAAATTACGGAAGTAAAAAGCCGATTTTTTTCATTGCTTTATTAAGCGTGCGCTGGCCGATACGTGATGCAAAATCTGCACCGTTTTTCTGACATTCGGTGAGATATGCCTTATCGTTCATCAACTGTTTGAATTTTTCCTGAACAGGCTTTAATTCTTCAACAACTGCCTCGCCTACTGCCAATTTGAAATCGCCATAACCCTTGCCTGCAAAGTCTGCCTCAATCTTTTCAAAACTGTCGCCCGTAACGGCAGAATAAATCGTCATAAGGTTATTGATACCATCCTTGCCCTCTGCATAGCGAACGCTCATCTCACTGTCTGTAACGGCAGATTTGAACTTTTTCATAATAACATTAGGCTCATCGGTAAGATAAACAGTGCCCTTCGGGTTCGGGTCGGACTTACTCATTTTTCTTGTGGGGTCTGCAAGACTCATAACTCTTGCGCCGCTCTTTGGAATATACGGCTCGGGCACTTTAAACACATTGCCGTAAATGCCGTTGAAGCGGTTTGCAATATCACGGCAGATTTCAACATGCTGTTTCTGGTCTGCGCCTACAGGCACAATATCAGCCTGATAAAGCAGAATATCAGCCGCCATAAGACACGGATATGTAAAAAGACCTGCGTTGATATTATCACTGTGCTGAGCGGATTTATCTTTAAACTGCGTCATTCTGCTGAGTTCTCCGAACTGCGTATAGCAATTGAGCAGCCAGCCGAGTTGTGAATGAGCAGGCACGTGTGACTGAATAAAAATGATGCCTTTTTCAGGTTCAAGACCGATTGCAAGAAGCATTGCATAAAGTTCCATCGTCTGTTTTCTGAGTTTCTGCGGATCCTGCCTTACGGTGATTGAATGCAAGTCGGCAACGCCGTAAACAGTTTCAAACTCCTCCTGAAAAGCAGGCCAGCCCTTCATTGCGCCAAGGTAATTGCCGAGCGTCGGCACCGATGTCGGCTGAATTAAAGACAGACTTCTTTTTTTCTTTTCAACTTTGATTTCTTCCATAATGATTCCCTCTATATTAATTCTTTTGCAGTTTCGCCCATAATTTTAACGCCCTTAATAATATCATCATCGCTCGGCGTTGAAAAATTAAGGCGGATATAACTGCAGGGCTTTGTATCATCAACCATAAATGCCGTGCCCGGCACAACGGCAACCTTTTTCTCAACAAGACTGTTCACGTACTCAAGCATATTGATTTTTTCATCAAGTTTTGCCCAGATGAAAAGTCCGCCCTGCGGCTTGACGTAATTAATAAAATCACCGCAGTATTTATCAAGGCAGTCACACATAAGCGAAAGTTTGTGCCTGTAGATTTTTCTTATATTTTCAATATGGGCATCAACATCATATTCATCAAACCAGCGTGACACAATCATCTGATTTAACACACCCGTGTGAACATCGGACACCTGCTTGCCGATAGTAAATGCGCCTGCCATTTTACCTGGCACAACGGCGTAAGCAACACGGATTCCCGGGGCAAGAATTTTTGAAAATGAGCCTGCGTAGATAACAATTCCGTCAGTATCCATTGACTTGATTGCAGGCACGTCATCGCCGTCTACCCTTAAATTGCCGTAAGGATTATCCTCAAGAATAACAAGGTTATTTGCCTTTGCGATTTCATACATTTTTTTACGCTTTTCAAGGCTTAATGTTGTTCCGCCCGGGTTCTGAAAATTAGGGATTGTATAAATAAACTTAGCGTTCGGATTTTCCGAAACTGCCTTTTCGAGTGCCTCAATATTCATTCCGTCATCATCAATCGGCACGCCGACAAGATTGCAGCCGTGAGAACGGAAACAGTTGAGCGAGCCGATAAAAGACGGATCTTCACAGATAACCGTATCACCCTCGGTGGTAAGAATTCTTGTGGCAATATCCATAACCTGCGTACCGCCCGAAGTGATGATAACACTGTCATCATCGGTGCCGACATTTTCACGGCGTTTAAGCCAATCACGAACCTGTTTTCTTAAAGGCTCATAACCCTCTGAAACACCGTAAACAAGCGCCGAAACGGGATTTTCGGTCAATATTTTATTTGAAAGAAGTTCCACCTCTTTGCAGGGAAATGCATCAACGGCAGGTGAGCCGCCTGCAAAGGCGATCATACCCGGCTGACTTGTTGCCTTTAAAATCTCCCTGACGGCAGATGGCTTCAGATTTGCATATTTATCAGATAATTTATAACTCATTTTTTCGCCTTATTTCAAAATTTCTTCTGCAAAACGCTTACAGGAACTGCCGTCGCAAAGCGACACGAAACGCTTTTTAAACTCCACTGCCTCATCGCAGTCACATTTTGCAGTTAAAACGGAATCTGCAAGACTGTTTTTATCCTTAACAACAGTGCCGTAAGAATAGGTATTATAATCAAAATAAAAGCCCCTGTCGCCCGTGTAATCCTCTAAATCAGGCGCATAAAGCACAAGGGCATTGCCGACAATGGCATTTTCAAAAATAACAGACGAATAATCTGTTACAAGAACATCCGTTATAAACAGAATATCGTTAATTTCCCTTTCGTCAGTAAAATCAAACACACGGTTTTTAACACTGCCGGGAATATCAGGTATATTTTTAATAAACGGGTGGTATTTTATAATCACTGCCCAGTCATCAGGCAGACTGTTTGCAAATTTTTCAGCATCAAAAAAATCTTCTGGGTAATACCCGTCATTCACGTTACTGCCCCTGAAGGTAGGAGCAAAAAGGCAAATCTTTTTACCCTTTAAAAACGGCTGCTTTTCATACAATCTCGCTATGGTTTCAGCCTTATATTTTTCATCAAAAAGCACATCTGTTCTCGGCACGCCGACAGGGTAAACCCTGCTCTCATCAATACCGAAAGCCTCGGCATAAATACCTGTGATTTCCTCTGATGAAACAATTGCTTTGGTGTAATTTTTGTGAGTAAGCGACGATTTGTTCGCTGTGCTTCTGCTGTAGCCGAACTTTTTAAAAGCACCCATTGCGTGCCACACCTGAACAAGTTCCTGCTTATCACGCAGAGTGATTGTATAAACCATCGGCTCATAATCATCAACAAGAATAAATCTGCTCTGCGCCATTTCCTTTGCAACTGTTTTCAAATCGGGCATATTAATGCTTGTAAAAACAGTGATTTCAAACGGCAGGGAATTTTTTTCAATATAATTTTTTATGGCCAGCAGATTGCCGCCGAGTTTGCCGCGCGACGTGGTAAACATCAGAATTTTTTTATCATTCATCGGCAGTTTTTTAAAGCCGTTAAAAAGTGAAATAAACTTTGCATACCGCATTTTCTGCAAAGCAGGATATGCAAGCGACATTAACTTACTCATCAGTCAGGTTTTCTTTCTTATAATTATATCTTCCGTCATAGGTTCCTCTGGCAAGTTCATCAATCAGAACGCCGTAAACCTGCGTGATGGAATCAAATCTTTTATTTACATACGCCTTTTTAAAGGCTTCTGTTTTATCGGCATCTGCTATTTTGCCAAGTGCAATATGCTCACATATGCCCTTTGCATTTTTTGAATAAACGGCAGGAATATCACGCCAGAAATCAATATAAAATCCGCGCTCATCAAGGTATTTTTCACTGTCAAAGCAATAAATATAAATCGGCAGATTTTTAAGCAGAGCCTCGTAAATAATGGAACTGTAATCCGTTACAACGGCATCGGCAACAGCCATAAAATCCATACCCGTAAATTCTTCGCCGACTATTTTATTCATTCTCGAATCAATATAAATTTCTTCCTTGTTTGTATCAACAACGTGGTGCTTTACGACAAGATTGTATTCGGAATAATTTACCTGATTTACAAGGTCTTCGCTCGCTTTACGCAGTGCCTTTGTATCTTCCTCTGTATCTCTGAACGTAGGCACATAAAGTATCGTTTTTTTGCCGTTATCCAATTCGGGATATTTTGCAAAAATATTTTGCCTTAATCGCTCATTTTCATCTTCGCTTGTAAGATAATCCATTCTTGGAATGCCGATAGGGATAAACTTATTCTCCGGATAGCCAAAGGCTTCGGCAAAATTCGGCACACAGGCATCACCGCTTGCAGCAATAAGGTCATAATTTCTGTGCATTTTAAAAGCCTCGGCAGTAGCGGATGACTTGCCGCCCTCCATATCAAGAATGGATTTGCCAAACCTTTTAAATGAACCGAGTGCGTGCCAGATCTGCACAATTTTCAAATCTTTTTTGTGACTGAGCATGGATGCTAAAATACAGTATCCGTCAAGCACAACGACCCTGGATACTGCCATAACCTTCATCTGCCTGAACATTTCAGACACATATCTGATTTTACCGCCGATACCCGAGGGTATCATTTTACAGAGCACAACAACCTCGTACTGCGGATAATTTGTTTTGATTTCATTAATCAAATAGCGAAAATCCATTGACGGAGTTTCGCTCTGACGGGAAATGAATGAAATGACATTTCTTGTTTTTCTGCACTTGAAAACCGAATATATTAAATTCATAACTGCGCCGAAAATCATAGCAATAAATTTCATTTTTTCACTTCCCGTCAATCGTTATTACTTTTAAATTACTCGTAAAGAGGATATTTTGCACAGATTTCTGCTACGCCGTTTTTGATATAATCTTTCTTATTTTCAAAATCTGTAACGGCAAGATAAATATACTCTGAAATCTTTTCAAAATCGTCTTCGTTAAGACCTCTTGTGGTAGCGGCAGGAGTACCGATACGAACACCTGATGTTACAAACGGTGAAAGAGGCTCATTAGGAACTGTGTTTTTATTCAGAGTGATATGAACATCATCAAGTCTTGCCTCGAGTTCCTTGCCTGTAACGCCTGTGCCGATAAGTGAAAGAAGCACGAGGTGATTGTCAGTACCGCCTGAAACAAGGTTAAGTCCACGGCTTGTAAGTCCCTTTGCAAGTGCCTGAGCGTTATTGATAACTCTCTGCTGATATTCCTTGAATTCAGGCTTGAGAGCCTCGCCGAAGCATACTGCCTTACCTGCGATAACGTGCATTAAAGGACCGCCCTGTGTGCCCGGGAATACTGCTGAATTCAGTTTTTTAGCAAGGTATTCGTTGTTGCAGAGGATAAGACCGCCTCTCGGTCCTCTTAAAGTTTTGTGAGTAGTTGTTGTTACAACATCTGCATAAGGAATCGGGCTCTGGTGAAGGCCTGCGGCAACAAGACCTGCAATATGAGCCATATCAACCATAAACATTGCGCCGTTTGCGTGTGCAATATCAGCCATTGTTTTGAAATCAATCTCGCGCGGATAAGCAGATGCGCCTGCAACAACAAGTCTCGGCTTAACCTTATTTACCTGCTTTGCAAAATCAGCAAGGTCAATATAGCCCTCGTCGTTTACGCCGTAAGGTACAAAATTGAAATACTTACCGCTGATATTTGCAGGTGAGCCATGTGTTAAATGACCGCCGTTATCAAGAGCCATACCCATTACAGTGTCGCCCGGCTTAAGCAGAGCAAGATAAACTGCTGTGTTTGCCTGTGCGCCAGAATGAGGCTGAACATTTGCAAACTTAGCGCCGAAAAGTTCACACGCTCTTTTGATTGCTATTTCTTCTACAACATCAACAAACTGGCAGCCTCCGTAGTAACGCTTGTGAGGAAGACCCTCTGCGTACTTATTGGTTAAAACACTGCCCATAGCAGCCATAACCTGCGGTGAAACAAGATTTTCAGATGCAATAAGTTCGATATTTTCACGCTGACGCTTTAATTCAAGCGCCATTGCATCTGCAACCTCCTTATCTGTTTCAGCAACCTTTGAAATTGAATCGTAGTAATCTGAATACATATTCTTTTCCTCCTGAGAATTTATATTTATACCCATATATAATAACACAATAAAAGTAAATATACAACAACATTTTTATGAAAATCGGGCGGATAATATCCGCCCCTACGATAGTTAATTCTTTTTAAAATTATAACCTACGTATTCATCAATAAAGCATTCTTCCATAGGCTCAAATTCTTGACAAAGAATATCTAAATCATAATCGACAAAGTCAATATAAGCTATGGATTTGCTTTTTTCATTAAAGCCGATAGTTCTGAATTCTTTGGGATAATCGCCATCTGCACAAACCCTGAATTGCCAGTCACCAATATAAAATTTATTCTGACTTATTATATATGAAGAATCATAATTATCTAAAACAGGTTCATCTAAAAAGCGGTAATTATTACTGATAAATTCCGTTTGCGCAGTATAATTTTCTTCAGTATAGTCAAATTTCAGCAATACAGACCAACTTTGAAAAATAAACATATTATAAGTATACAGTTGAAAATAAACATCATCATAATTTCCTGCACTTTCAAGCAGATTTTCGTCTGTAAGAGAATGTGAAATGTACTCTTTCTCTGCACCTTTAATCGTATAACAGCCAAACAAAAACCATCCAATAAACGAAATGATAAGAGATACAATTATCAAAACGGTTGATGTTACAGCCAATTTAGATTTAATTCTGTTATTACTGTTTTTCATATCTGTGTCCCTCTTTGCAAATACTATTTTCTTCATAAAAAACGCAGTATTTCCTTATTGCCAATATAAATAACAGATTTGAACAATGTATTAATACGTTGTAAATAATTTAGACTTGAAAGAGAGCACCATATGTGTTAAAATCTTTGTGTTATAAAATTCAGTTAATGGAGTGATAAAATGAGCGGACATAATAAATGGAGCACCATTAAAAGAAAAAAGGGTGCCAACGATGCTGCAAGAGCAAAGGTATTTACAAAAATAGGCCGTGAACTTGCCGTTGCTGTTAAAAACGGCGGTCCCGACCCCAACAACAACTCAAAACTTAAAGACGTTATTGCAAAGGCAAAGCAGAACAATGTGCCGAATGATAATATTGAGCGTATGCTTAAAAAGGCTGCAGGCGACTCAAACGGTGCAGACTACGAAGAAATCGTTTACGAGGGCTACGGTCCGTCAGGCGTTGCAGTTATAGTTGAAGCGCTGACAGACAACAGAAACAGAACCGCAGGCGAAGTAAGACATTACTTTGACAAAGCGGGCGGAAATATGGGCAACCCCGGTTCTGTTACATTTATGTTCAGCCGTGAAGGTGTTATTCTTATCGAAAAAGAAGATGTTGATGAAGAAACACTTATGATGGAGGCAATTGAAGCAGGTGCTACAGACTTTATTTCCGACGATGAAGATGTTTTTGAAATCAGAACCGACGCAAACGAAGTAGGCGCAATCCGTGACGCACTTGAAGAAAAAGGCTTCAAAGCAATCAGCAGTGAACCGGCATATATTCCGTCTACACTCACTGCGCTTGAAAATGAAACAGACATCAACAAAATGGGCAAAATGATTGAAATGTTTGAAGAAAACGAAGATGTACAGAACATCTGGCACAACTGGGCAAACGAAGACGATTACGAGGGTTAATCAAAAATATAAAACAAATAAAACATCACCAAGGCATAACGCTTTGGTGATGTTTTTATTTGTAAGTTATTTTACTTCATCAGTTAATTTTTTCAGACCTCTGAAAAGTTTCGCAGCGTGCACACCGAGCGTTAAACCAATCGGATTTAAACACTCATCTTTTGTTAAATCAACAAAACCTTTACCGTATGCCCACGCCATAGGCTTAACTGCCCACATGCTCAGTGACTCATGGTCCGAAACAGAATCAATAATTCTTGTATCGGTTATCCTTTCTTCCTTAAAAAGTTTAGCAACATATCTGTAAACAAAGGTAACTGCCTGTTCCCTTGTTATTAAAACATCGGGTTTAAATGAAATCTGCGTTGTAATACCATTATCATATGCCCAACAGGCAGAATTGTAATAATAAACACTTTTATCCTTAATATCCATAAACGGACTTTCCGTGTGCGGATTTTCGCTGTCATAAGGTGAGCCCATAATACGATAAAGCATCGTTATAAATTCGTCTCGTTTCAGGCTTGATTTTGCCGATAGTTCATCTTTCTCAGGCAAAGAAATTTCTGTAAGAATTTCATCAAACGCTTTCACGTCTTCCTCATTTTCTTCATACATTTCATATTCCTTTGCTTCAAGTGCTTTCCGATTTTTTCTGTCAGCCACAGCACGCATCATTGCCTTTTCCTGCTGTTTTAACTTGGCGCTTTCAAGTTTTGCGCCTGCCGTCATAGCCTCATAAACTGCCGTAACATCATCAACATCGCCGCTGGCAATAATTTCGCCGTGATTCAGCAGAATTGCCTTGTCGCATATAGCCTGCACCTGCTCAATACTGTGTGAAACAAAAATAACAGTTACTCCCTTTTCAAACAGTGACTGAACTTTTCTGAGACTTTTTGAACGGAATTTGGCATCACCTACTGAAAGAACTTCGTCAAGAATAAGTACATCAGGCTCAACTGCCGTGGCAATCGAAAAGCCGAGACGTGCTTTCATACCCGAAGAATAATTTTTAAGCGGCACATCTATAAAATGACCGAGTTCGGAAAACTCAACAATTTCGTCATACTTTGATTTGAGATACTCTCTTGAATAGCCGAGAATTGCACCGTAAAGGAAAATATTTTCCTTGCCTGTGTAATTAGGGTCAAAGCCTGCTCCGAGTTCAAGCAGAGGAGCAACAACACCCTGCGTTTTTACAGAGCCCTCAGTTGGTTTATAAACGCCTACAATCGTTTTTAAAAGCGTACTTTTTCCTGCACCGTTAAAGCCTAAAATAGCAAGATGCTCGCCTTTTTTTACCTCAAACGATATATTTTTAAGTGCATAAAACTTTTTATATTCAAGGTCTCTTTTTACAGCCTTAATAATATATTCTTTAAGATTATCAACCTTTTCTTTATTCAGGTTAAATGCCATTGAAACATTTTGTACCGAAATAGCAACATCCTGATCCATATTTTAATCGTCCTTTATATAACTTATTTATTTTTCCTTTTCAGTTTCCAGCAAATCGCAAGGAGTATTACAAACACGGCAAAGGAAGATACCGAAGCACAAAAAAGTGCAAGAACTAAATTACCGATATGATTTTCAAGTGCATACATCAAATAATTCGGATAAATTGCAAAACCTGCACTTTTATACTTATAATAAACCGAAACAATAACAGCAAACACGGCATTTATTAGTGATAAGCCACCTACAGAATAAGCAGCATAACGAACACCTCTGTAACGTTTTTCGCCGATATAGCACACTATTACAATCAAAGTTCCTGTTATAACTGCCACAACAGCACAAGTTATTTGCAGTGCGGTATCTGCAACAGACGTTATCGGATAAATCTTATCAATATGAGAAACTCTTACAGCGTTATTGATATAATCAATAATATCATTTATCAAAACATCTATACCATTTTCAACATCGTTTGTAACTTCAACCGAACTGCTTTGCATCTGCCGTTCAATCTGACTTTTAAGTTCGGATTTCAAATTGCCGATAAAAAAATCATATGTTTCATTATTAAACTTACCGTCAGTTTTTAAATTTTCCGAAACAAAAGCATCATTCAACTGCTTAACCGCTTCAAAATTAACAACGTTTTCAACCGCATAACTGTCTATATTATACTTTTTACAGGTGCTTTCGGAAAAATCCTCTATACTTCTGTAAAGTTCTACCGTATATTCATAAGTTGTAAAACTCTTTTCAATAAAAACAGGATTAATTATAACTGCTTTAGTACAAATCAAAACAGAAAGCAATGTAAGAAACAAAAATGAAATAAAAGAAAAAATATATTTTAAAATCTTTTCTTTTTTTGTATCCTCAGAATGGGAATGTCTATGGCGTCTGTGATAACTTGTATTGGCGCTCATTTCTGCACCTCCCCGAGTTTAAGGGCAGGACCCGAAATTTTATCTGCGCAAACAAAGCGTTCGGTACCCGAATAAAACGGTGCTTTTGCATCATTAATACGCATAATAAGGTCAGCGTCAGACGTTTCTGCACTTTCATCTGTTACTTTATATTCGAATGTGCCGTAAACAGTGGTAATATGAATTATATCACCTGCAGAAAAATTCTCATAATTCTTAAAGCCCGAAGAGCCGAATCCTTCAAGCAAAACAGAACCGCTTTCACCAAACAGCGAATAATCACTGCTGACACCTGCGCCCCGTGTAGAAATCTGCACGCCCGAGCCATAATAAATATCAGTATTCACTCCTGCATTTTCGCATACAAGTGTACCTATTCTGTCGCCTGCCGAAAAACCTTCATGCAATACGACATCACCGCTGTCTGTATAATCCGGAACATACGGCTTATCATCAACAGTCACAAAATCATTGCTGCCGTTTGAAAATTCCGACATAAGTTCCGAAATATATTTATCTACCGCTTTATCGGCTGCGATAACAGCAGGAATAAGAAAAACAAGCATTACAGCAACAAAAACCACCGGCACTATTATATATAACAGTGCCGAGTTTTTAATTTTTATATCCGCTTTTTTTATTTCTTCTTTTTCGTTTGAAACCTCTTTATCACTCATTAAAAAGGATATCCTTTTCTTTATCAGTCTTCAAAAACAGCGCCCTTTGCACCGCTTGTAACGTGCTGTGCATATCTCTTAAGATAACCTGTCAGATTCTGAACAGGAGGCTGCCATTTTGCTTTTCTTTCCGCAAGAACTTCATCTGAAACATTAACTCTGAGCACTCTTGCAGGAATGTCAATTTCAATTTCATCGCCGTCTTCAACAAAAGCAATCGTACCGCCCATGGCTGCTTCAGGACTTACATGACCGATTGATGCGCCTCTTGTAGCGCCTGAAAAACGTCCGTCGGTAAGAAGTGCAACAGATGAGCCGAGTCCCATACCGATAATAGCAGAGGTAGGAGAAAGCATTTCTCTCATACCGGGACCGCCTTTAGGTCCTTCATAACGGATAACAACAACGTCGCCTGCAACAACCTTGCCGCCTGTGATAGCCGCAATTGCCTCTTCCTCGCTGTTATAGCACTTTGCAGGACCTTTGTGCTGCATCATTTCAGGAGCAACTGCGCCTTTCTTAACTACTGCACCGTCTTCTGCGAGGTTGCCTGTAAGAACTGCGATACCGCCGTCAGCAGAGAACGGGTCTTCCAGTTTACGGATAATCTCACCGTCAGCATCGGGAGCGTTTGCAATTCTGTCTGCAACAGTTCCGTTTACGGTAAGTGCATCTGTATTAATCATACCGCCTCTTGCAAGTTCTTTAACTACTGCCTGAATACCGCCTACATCATTAAGGTCTGTAATAAATACAGATGAAGCAGGATTAAGTTTGCAAATCTGCGGCGTTTTTCTGCCGTAAGCATCAAGCCTTGCAAGGTCAATATCATGACCTGCTGCGTGCGCAATGGCAGTTAAATGTAAAATGGTATTTGTTGAGCAGCCGATTGCCATATCTGTTCTCATAGCATTTTCGATTGCCTTTTCGGTAATAATATCAGACGGTCTGATATCTTCTTTAAGAAGTTCCATAACCCTTTCGCCTGCCATTTTGGCAAGGCGCAGACGTGCGCTCATAACTGCAGGAATTGTGCCTGAACCGGGAAGTGACATACCGATTGTTTCTGTAAGGCAGTTCATAGAGTTTGCAGTATACATACCTGAGCATGAACCGCAGGTCGGACAGGCAGTGAATGCGCAGGATTCAAGATTTTCCATACTCATTTTGCCTACTGCATTTGCACCTACATATTCAAACTGCTCTGAAAGACCGATTCTGTTTTCGGTTTCGGTGCTCTTACCCGGAAGCATAGGACCGCCTGAAATAAAGATACACGGCAGATTCAGTCTGCACGCAGCAAGAAGCATACCCGGAACAATTTTATCGCAGTTAGGGATAAACACGATTGCATCAAGCGGATGTGCGGTAAGCATAACCTCGATACTGTCTGCAATAAGTTCTCTTGAGCAAAGGCTGTATTTCATACCCTTATGGTTCATTGCAATACCGTCACAAACGCCGATTGTATTGAATTCAAACGGAACACCGCCTGCATTGCGGATACCTGCCTTAACCTGCTCAGCAATTTTATCAAGGTGCATATGACCCGGGATATAATCGCTTTTTGAGTTTACAACAGCAACAAAAGGTCTTTTCATTTCAAGTTCGTCAATACCGAGCGCTCTTAATAAAGAACGGTGCGGCGCTCTTGACGGACCTTCTTTAATTAAATCTGATCTCATTTTTATACCTTCTTAAAATTATTAATTTGCATAATAAAGCAACGGCTTTATTTGATTATTGTTTATTAAATATTCTATTAAGAAACTTTAAAGGGTATTTACTAATTAAAATATTTCATCATATGTTCTTTAACGAATATAAAGTAAGCAGCACGTTTATTCCCATCTGCATTTGATATATCTTGCAGGATTATTGTAATTCAGCACCCTTGCATAATTGCCTGCGGCAGTTGCATTATCGGGTATATCCTTCGTTACAACAGAGCCTGCGCCGATTGTTACATTGTTTCCGATTTTAACATTCTCAACAATGCACACATTCGGACCGATATACACATTATCGCCTATTTCAGCGGCATGGCTTTCATTTGTTCCTATTGTCACAAACTGAGACAAATTGCAATTATTGCCTATAACTGCCGTAGGATTAACAACAATCGGACCTCCGTGACCGATAAGCAGACCGTAGCCGATTTTCGTTTTTCTCGGAATCTGAATCGTTTTTCTTGTTCTGTTCAGCAGCCACAAAGCATAACCGAAATATCTTTTAATTCCCTTATCATTACAAAGCCGAAATGCACACTGAAATCTGAACGTACCGAACTTGAAATAAGTTTTTATAAAAGATTTAAAATCGCATTTACCGCAGTATCTGAACAAATCGCTTTTAATATATTCATTCATATCGGCAAGCCTTTCTCAGTTAAGCGGCTTCATCGTGGGGAACAAAAGCACATCGCGGATTGAATAACTGTCTGTAAGCAGCATTACAAGCCTGTCTATACCGATGCCGAGACCGCCTGTAGGAGGCATACCGTATTCAAGAGCAGTTACGAAATCATTATCAATCATATTTGCCTCGTCGTCGCCTGCCTCACGAAGTTTCATCTGTGCTTCAAATCTGCCCTGCTGATCAATCGGGTCATTAAGTTCGGAATAAGCATTGCCGTACTCACCGCCGAGAATAAAGAGTTCAAATCTTTCCGTAAGCACAGGACAGTCGGGCTTTCTTTTTGTAAGCGGAGAAATCTCAACGGGATAATCCATAATAAACGTTGGCTGAACAAGATTTTCTTCAACAAATTCCTCAAAGAAGGAATTAAGAATATCGCCCCATGTAGCCTTGCCGTTTTCAATTTCAATACCCTTTTCTTTTGCAATTTCAACTGCTTTTTCGTTATCGCTCATAAATTCGGCAAAATCAACGCCGCTGAATTTCTTAACTGCCTCAACCATTGTCATTCTTGCAAACGGCGTTTCAAGGTCGATTTCAGTGCCGTTGAATGTGATATGAAGGCTGTCGCAAACCTCATTTGCCGCATTTCTGATAAGATTTTCGGCAATATCCATCATTCCGTGATAATCTGTAAATGCCTGATAAAGTTCAATACAGGTAAATTCGGGGTTATGTCTTACGTCCATACCCTCGTTACGAAAGTTTCTGCCGATTTCATACACTCTTTCCATACCGCCGACAATCAGACGCTTTAAATAAAGTTCCGTTGCGATACGAAGATACATATCCATATCAAGTGTATTATGATGCGTAATAAACGGTCTTGCGGCCGCACCGCCTGCAATTGTATTAAGGATAGGCGTTTCAACCTCAACAAAGCCGAGATTATCAAGATATGTGCGGATTGATGTGATGATTTTTGAACGTTTGATGAAAGTATCCTTAACATCGGGATTCATAATCATATCGAGATAACGCTTACGGTATCTTGTGTCAGTATCGGTAAGACCGTGGAATTTTTCAGGCAGAGGAAGAAGTGACTTTGAAAGAAGTCTGATTTCCTTTGCGTGAACTGAAATTTCGCCCGTTCTTGTTTTAAAAACAAAGCCTGTAATTTCAACAATATCGCCCAGATCCCATGTTTTGAATTCGGCAAATGCCTCTTCACCAATATCGTTCATACGAACATAAGCCTGAATTCTGCCGTTTCTGTCCTGCACATCAATGAAATTAGCCTTGCCCATATCACGCCATGTCATTATACGGCCTGCAATGGTAACATCCTTGCCCTCAATCTGGTCATACTGGACCTTGATTTCGTCGCTGTGATGAGTCTGGGTTGCAAGTGTAATTTCAAACGGGTCTTTACCCTGTGCCTGCAAAGCCTTAAGTTTGTCAATTCTGATTTGTTTCTGCTCGTTTTCGCTTAAAACAACTTCGGCAACTGCCATAGGAGCGGCATTTGCATTATTGCCGATAAAAGTGATTGCATCAAGAATTTCCTGCTCGGTATCAGCCGTGCCTGTGCAGGCAACAGCGCCCGTCTGCAAAAACAAAGTAAACTTAAATTTATCGCCGTCCTGCTCTACAAGAAACTTAGGATTTGTTTTTTCTTCATCATTTTGAACTGTGTTCTGAACCTTCATTCTGCTGTTTTTCTTAACAGCCTTAACGCCTCTTTTACATTCATCTTCCTTTGAAAAAACAGGTGACACTGCCAGAACCTTATCATCAGCCTTAAATTCAAAGGTGAAAGTGCCGTCAGTATTCTTACTGATTTCAAACTTTCCTGCCATATGTTATACCTCTTAACTTTAAAATTAATCTATTGCCAAAATTTTATATTCAAGATTGCCGATAGGTGCTTCAACAACAACTGTGTCACCTTTTTTAGCGCCTACAAGTGCTTTGCCGACAGGGCTTTCGTCTGAAATTTTGCCCTCGGCAGGGTTACTCTGTGCAAAACCTACGATTTCATAGGTTGCCTCAACTTTATCTGAAAGACGTCTTACTTTAACTTTTGAACCCATTGAAACGGCGTCTTTATCTGCAGTATCAATAATTTCAGCATGGTCAAGTTGATATTCAAGTTCTGTAATACGAGCCTCAATTTTAGCCTGCTCGGACTTAGCTTCATCGTACTCGCTGTTTTCTGAAAGGTCACCGTATGAACGTGCAACCTTAAGTTTTTCTGCTATATCAATACGGCCTTCGGTTTTAAGTGTTTCCAGTTCTCTTTCAAGTTCTGCTTTACCGACAGCGGTCATTTTAAATGTTTTTGTTGCCATAATATACTACTCCTTATAATATTTATATTTAATTAATTATATATTATAAGAAATGCAATGTCAAGATATAAAAAAGCACACAGAATTTATATTATGTCACGTTAATTATATACCGTAGGGCGGTGCCATCACCCCGCCGTCGGACAATTCGGAACTTTATTACGGCGGGGTGAGGGTGCGGGTGTCCGGTGGACACCTCTGCATCGCAGAAGCACCGACCGAACCGACAGGTGAGACCCCCGCCCTACGCATATTATAAAAACTATATAAACAATAAAAAGCAGGGCAAAAGCCCTGCTGATAAATGACAGGCACAGAAGATTTCCGTGGGGAGTCCCGTCAGATATTTCATAAAATCCCGCCTATACCGCACGCTTTTCCAAAGCCGTAGAGAATTTTTGCGGCGTGAATGCGCAGTGTTGCGCCCTGCGGATTGGCATAACCTTGTTCAGTGCCTGTAATCATGCCGTTATAATTCGCCCACTGCATGGATTCTCTTGCCCAATCCCTTATGCTGTTATAATCGTGATACTGCGAAATATCGGTATTCCTATAATCATCACTGCCGAGTTTGTTGTTTTCCTGTGCATATCTGAATAAAAACGCTGCAGTTTCCTGCCTGCTGACATTATCATTCGGTCTGAATGTAATCTGATCTGTTATACCGTTATTCAGCGCCCAGCACGCAGAATTGTAGTAATAAGCATCACGGCTGACATCTGTAAACGGATTATAATGAAACGGGTTGCTGTCATCATACGGACTGCCTGCCATACGGTACAAAATCGTAACAAGCATTGACCTTGTAAGAGCCGTTTTCGGCGAAAACTCTGTGTAATACGGCGGATTTGTACCCTTAAAAAAACTATGATAATGCGATGTATAAGCCACAAAATCATTGTAATACTCAAATCCCGTTAAATCGGTAAAGCGAAGTCTTATAAGTTCCTCGCCGCACTTTTCACACACATTAATCTGAATGTTATTTTCATTTTTCCACGCAGGCGTATGACTGTATTTTTCATAATCAATTGAACCGACACTGTAAAATCCTGCCCTGTTTTTGCCGTCGTTTGCAGGATAATAGTAAAAGCATTTATATCCGCCGTCTTTCGCTTTAACAATATGCGGATAGCCCTCGTCAACATTGCCGTTATTGCCGAGATAGCAGGAATTCACAAAAAATCCGCCAAACTCGCTGTCGTTCAACAGATAGTCGCTTATTTTATCTCCTGTTGTATATATGCCGACAAGTGCACCTGTTTTAAATCTGTCAATCTCATAAATCACAAGATTGTCCGTTTTTTCATCATAAACGATAAACGGTGCATTTACCATCTGCGAATTCTTATCAACTGTTTTCAATGACTTTTCACCGACAAATGTTTTGCCGTCATCAACACTTATGCTTGCTGAAATTCCGCCTGCCCGCTGAACACTTAAAATATTGCCGTTTCTCAGTTTAACAAAATCATATTCGCCGTTATCCTTAAGCGAAAATGACGATGAAAAAGCAGCGCTTACAAACGTTTTGCCGTTATCGGTGCTGTATGCAATGGAGGATATTTCTTTTCTGTCTTTATCAAAATAAGATGTAAAAATTCTACCGTCTTCAAGAACTCTCGGCCTTTGAAGTCTGTAATTTTCAGCAATTTCACCGTCAAGAATAAAATTCTCAAGTTCCCACGAAATACCGTTGTCTGTACTTCTCAGAAATTTGGTAACAACATCATTGTCATTTTCGCCGACCATAAGGCAAATTACAATATCGCCGTTATCCGTCTGAAAAGCACCGTCCATCGTAAAGCAAAAGCCCTCTGTTTTTGTATCATACACAACACGGCTTTCGCTCCAGTTTTCCAAATCCTTTGAAGTGCGCACACGTATACAACCGTCATATACGGTATGAGATGACTGGGAGGCATAAAACCAATAATACATATCATCTGTTTTATTGTAAAAAATAGTTTTGGTTGCCCACGCCTCATAACTGTCTTCGTTTTCCCAGCATTTCGTTATGGTTGAATTATCAAAAACAGGAGCATTTACGGACACAAGGTCGTAAACATTAAGTCTTTTTTCAAAATCCGAAACTGTGTTTTTATCAAACACAAACTCCCACGGAATAAAGCGCAGATAAACATACATCCCCTCTTTTTTTGTTACAATAAAAGATTTGCAGGTTGCATCACTGTCAGCATTATTTTCGGGTGAAAGTGAAACGGAATTGACCGAACCGATAAATTTGCCGTTTTTATCATATTCATAAACACGCAGATCAAGATTTGGAATTTTTTTGCCATTTGCATCATATACGTCTGTGGAATCAAAAGTAAATGCGCTTCCGAAGGGCAAAAATAAAAGTTTTCTTGTTACAAGTTGTTTCATTTTATTTGTTCCGGTGACTGTTTCATCGGGTATTTCGGTAATTATACCCGTTTCAGGGTCAACGCCCCCGAGCATAAGAAACGTTTCGTCGGTCGGGCCGCTTTTTGAAGCAACAAGATTTTCAAGAACATAGCCATTGTAAAAATCTTCATTTTTCATTAAATGCTTATTAACCGAAGGGCAGGAATTTCCTGTATCGGCATAAGCAATATAACCAAAAAGACTTATCACCATAACGAATGACAAAAACGCACTTAAAAACCTTTTCATACCCGACCTCCGAATAACATTGTGCACATACATTTTAGTCCGATATGGACTTTTTGTCAAGTCCATATCGGACTATATAGTAGTATTTTAAAGGGGTGTGCTTTATGGATTATGTTGACAAACTCACTGCCATGCGGCAGGACAGAGATATCAGCCAAAAAGAAATCGCACGCATTTTAAACTGCCAGCAGTCGGCAATCTCAAAATACGAAAGAAAATTAAGGGAATATAAAATCAAGGACATTATTCTTCTTTGCGAATTCTACAATGTATCGGCAGATTATATCCTCGGCCTGCCCGATGATATGCCGTATCCTAAAAGATAAAAAAGACTGTCTCACTTTTTTTGTGAGACAGTCCGTTTTTTATTTTAACAAGTCAATGACGTCATATGTATATTTACTTATTCAAAATTACCGATATTGCAGGTTTTGCCGAAACCGTAAAGGATTTTGGTTGCGTAGATACGCTGAGTTGAACCCTGCGGATTTGCATAGCCCTGTTCCGTACCTGTAATCATTGAGTTGTAATTTGCCCATTTCATTGCATCTACTGCAAAATGACTGATACTGTTTCCGTCGTGATAAGCATTAAGATTTACGTTTTTATACTCTGCACTTCCGAGTGTATCGTTATCCTATGTATATCTGTAAAGGAATGTTGCTGTCTGCTCACGTGTTACGTTATTGAACGGCTTA